>JAYEHB010000691.1:0-2888 GCA_034659375.1 Thermodesulfobacteriota bacterium | reverse complement strand
AAACTGTCCCTTAACAGTGAACAATAGGAGATCACATGAACAAGGACAACAAAATAATAATATTTGATACAACGCTGAGGGATGGAGAGCAGTCTCCTGGTGCAAGCATGAATGCAGCTGAAAAAATACGCATTGCAACTAAGCTTGAACAACTTGGGGTTGATGTTATTGAAGCAGGATTCCCAGCAGCTTCTGAAGGTGATTTTAAAGCTGTTGAGATGATTGCTGCAAAGCTTGAGAAAGCACAGATTGCAGCACTGTGCAGAACATCGGAACAGGACATAACAAGAGCCTGGAATGCAATTAAATCAGCAAAAAAACCAAGGTTACACATTTTTCTTGCCACATCTGACATTCACATGAAGTATAAACTTAAAATGTCAAGAAACCAGGTAATTGAGAATGCTGTTAAAGCTGTTAAATATGCAGCCTCCTTTACTGACAACATTGAATTTTCTGCTGAAGACGGCTCTCGAAGTGACCGTGACTTTCTCTGCCAGATATTTCAGGCTGCTATTGATGCCGGGGCAACAACTGTAAATCTGCCGGACACTGTTGGATATGCAGTGCCCGATGAATTTGCCGAACTTGTAAAATATGTTATGACGAATACTTCCAATATAAACAAAGCCATTTTAAGTATTCACTGTCACAATGATCTTGGTCTTGCCACTGCCAACACCCTTGCCGGCATAAGGGCAGGTGCAAGACAGGTTGAAGTTACAATAAACGGCATTGGAGAGAGAGCCGGCAACACATCCTTGGAAGAGGTGGTCATGTCCCTTGAAACAAGACCAAACTTTTTTAACGAAAAAACCTCCATTGATACAACCGGAATATATCCCATCTCCCGTCTTGTCAGCATGATAACAGGTATTATGGTGCAGCCAAACCGTGCCATTGTAGGGGCCAATGCCTTTGCCCACGAGGCCGGCATACACCAGGACGGAGTTCTAAAAAATCCCATGACCTATGAGATCATGAAACCTGAAACAATTGGTCTTAATAAGAACCGCCTTGTTTTGGGAAAACATTCAGGGCGCCACGCACTGCATTCACATATTGCCGATATGGGATATAATCTGTCTGAAGAGGAATTAAATACTGTATTTGATAAATTCAAACACCTTGCAGACAGAAAAAAGAGTATTTTAGATGAGGATATAGAAGCATTGATAAACGAAGGTGTCTTACGAAGCAATGAGGTCTTCGCCCTTGAATATCTTCATGTTGCCAGTGGCACTACAGTTTATCCCACTGCAAGTGTCCACTTAAAAATCAACAAAAGAGTTACAAAGGGAGCAACCGAGGGTAATGGTCCCATAGATGCTGTTTTTAATACAATCGCAAGGCTTACAGATACAAAATCTGAATTGCTGCGATTCTCCATCAGTGCTCTTACATCAGGTACGGATGCCCAGGGAGAAGTTACAGTAAGGCTTCAGGAAGACGGTATGGTTGCCCTTGGCAAAGGTGCTGATCCAGATATTATTACAGCCAGTGCCCTTGCATATATAAACGGCTTAAACAGACTTGAGTATCTTAAGGAAAATCCTGTGGTCAAACCTGAAACAGTTTAAAATCCGGGTCATTTTAAAATTTATTGTAACCGTTCACAGTCAATTCACCGAAATTTTTAGAGGGAGGAAGACTTGATAAAACAGGGTTTGGTTCTATATTCGGCCACTTGAGGTGGGGGCTTTCGTTGTTCCTGCAATCAGGATATATGGCCGACGTTAGAACCAAACCCATAAAACACGATTCGTTCTGCCCTTTTTCACGACAAAATAAATAAAGACATTTTGCTGATAATAGTCTATAATCAACTCGTCTTATGAAAACTGGGAGGGCTTTATGGCATTAATAGAAACAAAAATAGAAAATGGTGACTGTTTAAATATTCTTAAGCAGTATGAAGATAATTTTTTCAACTTAATTGTTACATCTCCTCCGTATGCGGATAGCAGAAGTAAAACATACGGGGGAATAAAACCCAATGAATATGTTAAATGGTTTTTACCCAGAACAAAAGAGTTCCTTCGAGTTTTAAAAACAGATGGGACCTTTATTCTTAATATAAAGGAAAAAGCTATTAATGGTGAACGACACACATATGTACTTGAGTTAATAATAGCTTTGCGCAAGCAAGGCTGGTTTTGGACAGAAGAATTTGTATGGCATAAAAAAAATTGTTTTCCTGGGAAATGGCCCAATCGTTTCAGGGACTCCTGGGAACGATGTTTACAATTTAACAAATCAAAAAAATTTAATATGTACCAGAAAGAAGTCATGGTTCCCATGGGCGACTGGGCTAAAACCAGATTAAAAAAATTAAATAATGCAGACCGCAATCGTGATGAGTCAAAAGTTAAAAGCGGCTTTGGGAAAAATGTATCAAATTGGGTGGGACGCAATATGGCATATCCCACAAACGTATTACACTTTGCCACCGAATGTAATAATAAAAAGCACAGTGCAGTTTTTCCAAAAGCTTTGCCAGAATGGTTTATTAAATTATTTACAAAAGAAAATGACTGGATACTTGACCCATTTGTAGGATCTGGTACAACCTCAGAGATTGCTCAACATTTAAGCAGAAATTCTGTGGGTATTGATATATTGCCCGAATATTGCCAGCTCACAAAAAAAAGAACCGGCCACTATCAATATACAATTTGTGAGGATGAAGCTGAATATGAAAATAATAACCCAGGAAAAGATCACAGAGTACGTAGAGGAAAATATACCTCAGTTTCACTATGAACAAATACTCCATCTTCCCCTAATGTCATTGCTATTAACGGATGCTGCTATGGTAAAGACAAAAAACCAGATAAGAATGATTATCTGAAATTATGTGGTCAAGATTTTTGGGAACTTATTTCAAG
>JAYEHB010000690.1:0-2894 GCA_034659375.1 Thermodesulfobacteriota bacterium | reverse complement strand
TTGGGAAAATCCCCTTTAAATAAGGAATGGTTTCAGAAAGTGTAAGGTACTTATGAAGGATGCCCAATTTTTGAACTCATTTTTTTGATTTTTTTGCTCACATTGTATGCTATGAGACCTGATTATGTTTTTGAACCTTTTAAAAAACTCATATCAGAATGGTTTATTATATTATTCCTATAGCCCAACGCAATATTGATACCCCAGTGTTCCACAATTATTACATTTATAAATGCTTGTATTGGCTTTTCCACAATTTTTACAGGGATTTTGTTTGGTCTAACGCCCCTGCTCAGCCGCCTTTGCCCAGAGGCAGGCTTGACAAGACCGCAAATGATTGAAAACTACATCCGAATTTTCACAAAGGCACACGGGGCAAAGGTCGGTTGCAGCAGATTGTTAAAGCACCTCATCGGAAATCTTTCCTTTTGATTTTTGCGATCACCCGTTCACCTCTTCGATTGAATAATTCTATCTCTGGACGTATGACGATGCCTTCTGGTGGAGTTTTCCGCAAGCGTGATTCATAGCCTTGCCGTACAATGTCAACGCCATCAAGTAGTGTGCCTTTTCCAATGATTGGCACAATTTTAAGACTCAACTTGTCCGCAATGTCTTCAACATTATGCCGTTCAAGCCACATGTCATCAATCTTGACATCGAACAGGATAAAATTCACGCCATCAGGAATATAATTTCCTCCTCCTTTTTGAATTTTTGCCCCATACCCTTCGCCATACAAGCAACATGGAGGCAATTCATTGGCTTTGAAGATGTCAGGAGGAAACAGTTCACTCAGTTTTTCAAGCAAGAACGTTGGAGTATCTGCACGATCAGTTTTTCCAACGAAAGTTACGTGTTCACCATTCCATTGAACACGGATATTTGTTCCGTCAACCTTTTCCGTAAATACCCATGTGTTGTCTTTGAGATATTCAAACTCAGGTTTTGCAAACTGCCCTTCAAGCAATGTTTTATGCTTTGTTGCAGGATCTCTGAGATATACCGTTTGAATTTTATGGTATTCTTTCATGAGTTAACCTCTTCTCTTTAAGTACGCTTTAACGCTTAACATCACCGGTAAAATTTTCATATAACTGCCATGGGCAGCCTTGGTGGTCTAAGTATGCACACAACAAATGATGAAAGTTACACTCCTGGTTTGCCAGGACTTTCATATAAACCGGCATGGCCGGAGCATGGTCATTGCATCGGCCACAACAAACAATGAAACTCTTATCACTACAGTCTTTTGGACGGAGTTTCATATAAAACCTCTTAATCTGTGGTTTTAAATCTGTGGTTTTAAGCTCAAATATGTGGCTTCCGAGTTTTACTGTTGGCTGCCAATTTCCATGTGTGGTTGCTATAACTCGATGATCCAGTTTTTTTTATCTTGCTTGTTTAAAATTGCCAGTTATCAATACTTTTGAGCTTTCTCAACCTTGCTTGGCAAAATAATACATGTGTCATTGGGGTCACAGATCTGACCCCGTTATTCTTCTTTGAAAAAAAGGTGAACCGTAAACCGGTAAGCGAAAACTGTAAACGGGTACTGAGTATTTATTGTGATTTGGGATTTTAGTATCAAATCTGCCCGTCTGGTTTAAAGACGGGCAGATGAATAGTCTTTATTTAAGATAATCTGCAAGTTTTTTCTTAAAATTAGGATCTTCCCGAATTTGGGCAATGGTATCAAATATTTTTTCTGCCAAGGCAGCATCTTTTTTATATAATTGGTGGGAAACCATAAAATAATAAGGTTTTTCCACAATCAGGGGTGACATTTTTTCAATTTTTTCTTCAAAGCCCTTGTTTGCCATAAGATAAAAATCACCTGTCATCTCAAGTGCAGCCACAGCCTGCAGGCGACCAGCCACTAATTTTTTCAAATCATTTTCCGTACTTGGACTTTCATCCATTGTCAAACCCTGCTTTTTCAAATCATCAATAATTGAATATCCCAGGGGACCACCGATCTTTCCGGTAAAAATACCATAATCCTTATTTGAAAAATCAAGATCAGCACTTTTTAATTTATAAAATGCATATGAAGCAGAAGTAAATCTTCTGGAAGGATCAACCTTTCCATCCTTTTCAGGATACCTTCCAAACTGTTTTCTTTTATCCTTGTAGCTTGCAGTAAATACACCGTCAACCTTTCCCTTGTCCATTTCATAAAGACAGCGTTTCCAGGGCAAACGCTTTATTTCAATTTTAATACCCAGCTTTTGTTCAAGCATCCTTATTGCTTCCACCCCTATGCCTGGTTTTTCAGCTTCAATGTTTTGTGTATTACCCATTATGGTTGGGAAATCCTGCTTGTTTTCACATGCAAATGTTAAAGTTTGTGCATTGGCAATACCGGCAAAACCGATTCCAATGATCAGAATAATAATAACAGCTTTACAGAACTTTTTCATGATTTGCCTCCTGTTTAGTAATGAGTCCGAAATAACATACCCTTTTAAAAATTGAGGAACACTATCCTTCAACGGTGGCGTATTCTGCAATGGGCAAATTATTTGAAACTGATTCCTTAATTTCAAAGTTAATAGACCTAATTAATAAGAGATATAAGTTTCAGACCTTAAAACGATCCATTATCTCTTTTAACTGAATTCAAATTTACGAACTCTACGAAAAGCATTACCAACATTTATTTGTCTGAAATAATTTATTTGATCTTAATAACATAGTTTGATATATATTTCAACACTTATCAATAAGGCACGGGCCTGACGCATGAACAAATAAACACTGCAATTTTCGTTCGAAGATTAAAAGCTCCTCTTCGAGAGCGTGAATATCTGTTAGTGTCTCGTGCAGATTCATAACTTGCCTCCACAACTGATTATAATTAATAAACCCCATTTAGGACGAGGTGAATGCAA
>JAYEHB010000689.1:0-2896 GCA_034659375.1 Thermodesulfobacteriota bacterium | reverse complement strand
CCCAATAGCAGCCCAGCTGAATAATCACCCCGGTGTCAAGGCAGCCCTCTCTGACAGTGTGAGAAACATGATGTCATCGGTGAAGATCCTCACCGGCAAAAAGGGACCTGACTTGACGTTTCATGCCTCGGTTCGGACCCAGACCGACACAGCCACCCGGAATGTTATCATCGAGACCGGCGACCTGGATGCCTGTTTTTCAGACACCCTGGCGACAAGCCTCAAAGGGGGCAGCACCGACCAAGACCCGCCACTTTTTTTATGTCCCCCGACGAATGTCCAGCCCGGTCCATTCTTTTCCATAAAGTACACGATAATGTGAATAACGAAAGCCTGCCCCCACCCCATGGGATTAAAACTGGAATGTCAAAAACCGAGCAAGCAGAATGGGGGATTTTGACACCCTATGCTATAGTGCTATGTTAAAACTTATAGAAAATAGCCGATCCAGGGTTATGATCGATAAGACAGGCCTATACAGACGATAACTCCATATTAATTTTAGGGATTTTTTGCCACTCAGTGGATCTCTGCTGTGCTAAATACAGATCATAATTATTCTGCAGGTTCCACCAAAATTCGGGTGTCTTGCCAAAAGCCATCGCTAAACGCAAAGCCATATCGGGGGTAACTCTTTTCTTTTCGTTGACAATTGCGGATAAAGCTTTTATAGAAACAGAAAGTGTTTCGGCTAATTTAGTAATAGTCAGATTTAAAGGCTTAATATAATATTCTCTTAAGATCCTTCCTGGATGAGCCGGTTCCCTATGCTTTTGTCTTCTCATAATAATGTTCCTTAATGATACTGCCTATAATCAACGACGTAAGCGTCGCCATCCTCAATTTTAAAAGTTACTCTCCAGGCACCTGAGACCGAGACTGAGTATATCTTGTCTTTTTTAGGTTGTAACGGGTGGAGCCCCGATCCTGGGAAATTCATGTCTTCAATGTCTGTTGCTGCGTCCAGCATATCTAAAATATCACCTAATTTAGGTGCGTGTTTTGGGTTGATTCCTTTTTTCTTACCGCCATAAAAGAAATCTTCCAGCCCTTTATGTTTAAATTGCTTGATCAATAGTCCCTGTGGTACCTTATGTTTTCTATAATATTTTAAAGAGCAGCAATCGGTTCTTGCGACCCTGTAACGGATACAGTTGCAATATATATTCTGAGATGAATATAGTCAAGGACTATTAATCTTATTGATTAATGTATAAAGGGGTGCCGGGACAAACTGGATCTGTGCAACATCACAGAGCGTGTGTTGTACCCGGGGCTTGGACGGTCCCAGTTCCTGGCTGCGCCGACGATGGCCTGCCCCTTTTTTTTATGCCCCCCCCGACGGATGTCCAGCCCGGTCCATTCTTTTCTTCCTTGCCAATGGATCCGGGCTCTGGTATTTTTCCAGAATGAAAGCAGACAGCCCTCGACCTGGCAAGGTAAAAATGCTGGACATATCGAACTTTACCGACAAATCGCTGATAAAAAGGGTAGAGACCAAGACTCTATCAACGGTCAACAGAGGTAAGGAAAACAGATCCGGGCAATAATCAACAGCTCCCGGGAAATGGCTGTTATAACCTTGGTTTTGATACTCAATGATCTAATTTTTATTGTTAGGGTTGAAAAAGGACCTCAAACCCTCGTTTCGATTTATAAAAGCAGTTGGCCGTGAGGTCTTGAGTGTCGGATTCCATGAATCCACACGGTCCTTTTTCTGCGATATCTTCGGCAGTTTCATTGAAACAGGTAAGAACACGGGGTGTTTCAATCTGAATGGCCAATATGACGCAATGGACCTTGATGCAAGAAGAAAGCAGCTCCTATAGAAAAATGCAGAAAAGTGTCATTCACAAAATAAAAAAAGGCCGGATACATTGGCTGAGATGATCATGGCATTCAGGCCGGCAGAAAAAACCCCGATAGATGCCATGCTGTTTGTCAAAGAATTGCAGGAAATAATCCGGCAGGACAGGGAGTATTATAGCAGTGTCAGTGTTAATGTCAAGGTTATCCTTCTGCCTTATCATGCAAACGCTCTGGCTATCAATCCGAAAAAAGTTTGTAGATGGCCGTAAAAACATATAAGTCCCTGTTATTCTTCGTTAAAAACTTACATAAAATTTGTTGCATTTTTATCTCATGACTGATATGTATATATATGTATATATGAACTTATTTCGTCATACTGAAAGTTTTATAAATAAATAGCCAACCCAAAAAAGGAGACACAAATGGCTTTTACAGAGGGAAATGATATCAATATCTTGCAGGGAACTGATTCTGCGGTAGTTGGTGCTGGACTGGGAGACGATACATATATCATCAGTCCTGTAACACTTGCGGATGGACAAGAAGTTACTCTGTCTGATACTGAAGGTGCGAATACACTTCAGCTTATCGATGGTTTGACTATCAGCAGCAGTGCAGTTGCTTCCAACGCTCTTCAACTGACTTTGAGCAACGGGGCAGTTATTAACGTACTCGGAGCAGATAACTTTACTTTTAATATCGGCGGGAATGCGACTGAGATTGGTGATGTCGGCGAAGACAAGGATTTTTCAACTTTTGCTGAGGAAAATCTTGGAGCTACTCTCCCTGCGGCAGGAGAAGCTCCTGTTGAAGTTACGGATGAGGTTGTTATTGGAGATGGTACCGGTGATGATGATGATGATGAAGAAGAAATTGATGTTGATATCGATACAGTCGATTTTCCAACTGAGACAAATTTCGATGCCGACGGGGATGCGTATAATTTTATAGATGATGCTGCGGTTTCCAATTATGCGGTCATTGAAAATTTTTCGGCAGATGACACCATTTCATTTGTAAACGCCGATGTGAACGATTATGCCTTTTTCAACGAAGGAGAAGATGTGACCATTTCATACAATTA
>JAYEHB010000688.1:0-2899 GCA_034659375.1 Thermodesulfobacteriota bacterium | reverse complement strand
GAAAAATTCGGTCTTATTTTTCTCTATCCAGGCTTTGTTGAAGCAAGGGCCATGCACGCTCTTTATACAACAAATTACTCCATTGCCATGCAGAGTGCAAATCATCTGTCAGATATATCCATACTTGCAGGAAATAATTTTTATTCAGGCTTAAGCCACCGCATCAAAGGAACAATATTTTACCACAGAGAAGATTTTAAACAGGCCTTTTCCGAGGCTAAAAAGGCTTTAAAAATTTTAACCAGGCATCCAAGAGGAGATATACATCTCTTTCTTGCAAAAAAACTTCTGGGACTTATTCTGCTTAACCAGAAAAAATTTAAACAGGCTGAAAAAGAACTCACCCAGGCCCTTAACTATTTTACTCAATTTTCCTCAACGCTTTCCCAGGCTGAAACATCTGCAGCATTAGGCCTTGTAATGTGGAATAATAAGATGGAAAACAGGGCTGAAGAGTATATTACAAAAGCAATTCAAAATGCTGAAACAGAAGGGTATGATCATTTTATCATCATGGGTCCAAGGGATTTTACAAGAGCCCTTCTTTTAAAAACAATATTTGATAACAACAACTCTTCTCAATATATCCAGTCGCTGATATCTTTAAAATATGCACAATATGCACAAGCTGAAATTCAAAGCCTTCTCCTGCTGCCCTGGGTTATAAAAAGAAGAGAGGTGAAAAATAATTTAAAACAATTTTTTAGTTATACACTGCCAAAACTTAGAATTGAAACCTTTGGTGAATTCAGGGTATTTAAAGAGAGAAAAAATCTTCAGGAGATACAATGGCAGGGAAGTAAACCAAAACTGCTTTTAAAATCGATTATTATCCATGGGAAAACAGATATACCAAAGGAAATTCTCATGGAAGATATATGGCCTGAATCAAGCGAAGAATCCGGGGAGAAAAAATTTAAAATCAATCTTCACCGCCTTAGAAAAGCCCTTGAACCAGACGTTAAAAAGGAATTTGGTTATTTTTACGTGAAACTTGAAAATGGTTTTGTATCCCTTGACCCTGAGCTTGTATCCACTGATATTGATGATTTTCTCTATCTTAAAAACAAAGGAAAAAAAAACGAAAACAAGAATATGATTGACAAGGCTCTCTCTTTTTATAAAAAAGCCGCTGATCTATATCATGGCGATTGCTTTTGTGAAGAGCCTTATGCTGACTGGATCGCACAAAAACGTGATGATCTTAAAATGAAGTACATTGATATTTTACAAAACCAGGCAAAGCTCTATTCAAGAAACAGAGAAAAAGAAAAATCTGTTTCATGCCTTAAAAAAATCATTCAGGTCGATCCTGTTATGGAATCGGCATATCAGCATCTCATGATAACCTATGCAGACCTTGGCATGCGTAACAGTGCAATTCAGACTTATAAACTCTGCAAAGAGACAATCAAAAAAGAAATCGGAACTGAACCCGATGTTAAAACCATTAAAATCTACAATACAATCAAGCAGTTAAAAAAATAATTCCCCACACACCTCTGTTGTAACTTTTTCGTAACCTTATTATGATAAATCTGTCTGCATCTCTAATTTTATTTCTGAATAGGGAATAATGCCCCTTAGAAAAATTAAGAAAATTAAAAATTAAAATTAGTAATTGGGGTGCGCCCCCAATTTTCAGGTTTATAACCGGCATCCCCTGAAGGGCAGAAACTGGCCGGAGCATGATTATCTGCTGCCAGCCACAATACCCTGAAGGGCAGAAACCAAAGAATGAAACTCCATGATTTTAAATAGTTATGCGGAGTTTCATATAACCGGCATGGCCGGAGCATGGTCATTGAATCGGCCACAATACCCTGAAGGGCAGAAACCAAAAAATGAAACTCTTATCACTACAGTCTTTTGGACGGAGTTTCATATAAAAACAAAAAGGAGCAGATTTATGGAAGTAACACGACGGAAGTTTATGAAAATTTCCAGTGCCACTGCTGCGGGGCTTGCTGTGTCAAGTCTTGGTTTTGATCTAAAAAAGGCCAGGGCTCATACCCAGATGCTCAAAACAAAGTATGCCAAAGAGACAACTACAATATGCTGTTATTGTGCAGTTGGTTGTGGTGCAATCGTGCATACCAGCAAAAAAGGTGATGGAAGAGTAATCAACATTGAAGGTGATCCTGATCATGTAATCAACCGCGGCTCTCTGTGCTCCAAGGGTGCATCTATAGCTCAGCTTACTGAAAATGAGAATCGCCTTACAGAGCCAATGTACAGGGCACCCTATGCAAAAGAGTGGAAAAAAGTCTCATGGGACTTTGCCCTTAAAACAATTGCCAAAAGAACAAAAGAGACCAGAGACAAAGGCTTTACCCACAAAAACGATAAAGGTCAGGTGGTAAACAGAGTTACAAATATCGCCTCTGTGGGAAGTTCTGCCTTGGACAATGAGGAGTGCTGGATCTACCAGGCTCTCATGAGAAGTCTGGGACTTGTTTATCTCGAACACCAGGCCCGTATCTGACATAGCGCTACAGTTGCGGCTCTGGCAGAGTCGTTTGGACGCGGTGCAATGACAAACCACTGGATTGATCTTAAAAACAGTGATTGTATTCTTATAATGGGAAGCAATGCTGCTGAAAATCATCCAATATCCTTTAAATATGTTTTAGAGGCCCAGCAAAATGGGGCTAAAGTTATCAATGTTGATCCAAGATTCACAAAAACATCATCAAAGGCAGATATATATGCTCCTCTACGTTCAGGAACTGATATTTCAATTCTTGGAGGAATGATAAAGTATATTCTGGAAAATAAACTCTACAATAAAGAGTATGTTACTGAATATACCAATGCAGCATTTTTAGTTAATAAAGATTTTGATTTTGATGACGGTAAATTTTCAGGTCTTGATCCTGAGACAAAAAAATACGATAAA
>JAYEHB010000687.1:0-2904 GCA_034659375.1 Thermodesulfobacteriota bacterium | reverse complement strand
CCCTGACGGGCAGAACAAAAAAGAAAAGTTTTAGATGTACAATACATTGAACGTAAATTCATATAATTCCTCCCCAGGCAATCTTGGTTGGATAACGGATTGCCCACGCAGCGTCCAGGCCTTAACAAGAACAATCCAGAAAATTGAGTTATCAAATTTACCATTTATTCATGAGAATATTATTTTTCTCATCAGCATCTAATATATTTGAGCAGGATTCCCAGTCTATCTCACTTATTTGATTATATCTTTCATCAAAAGGATGCTTTGGTTTCACAGAAGCTATCAGTTTTTTTGCTTTTTCTATTTCACCATTGGCAATATCAACCCACACATCCTCTAAAATATCTGGAATTTGACCAAAAAGAGAAAATATATCTTCAAGGCGATCTGACAATAATTCATGGACACGGTCTTCTACAGATCCACGATACCGCATATTGTAAACATATACGGAATCCTGTATCTGCCCGATACGCTGTATTCGGCCTTTTCTTTGTTCAAGGCGGGTGGGATTCCAGGGTAAATCAAGGTTAATAAGGGTTCCCAGTCTTTGAAGGTTTAATCCCTCACTGGCAGCATCAGTTCCAAGAAGCAGACGGATTTCTCCATTGCCTACTTTGAATTTGATATTCTCCCTTGAAACTTTTTGATAATTTCCTGTTTTGATAATTCCGGAATTGCTGCCTCCGGCATATATCCCAATGGATTCATCAGGCAGTTCATTTGAAATCTGGTTTGCCAGCCACCATATGGAATCAAAATATTGTGAAAACACAATACATCCTTTTTCTATCCAGTTTCTATTAATCAGATATTCAATGACCTTTTGATATTTGGGATCCCGCTCCTGATTATTTTCAAGAGCTTTCAGGCAGCGTGTCAATTCGGCTCGCTCATGAGCAGTCAAATCCTTCATGGCAGTTTTGTTGGTTAATGCTATCTGTTGATCATCCTCTTCTTCAAAAACAGTCCCATGCAATATTTCTGCCTCGTTGCCCCACTGATTTAACATTTTTTCAGTGGTATTACGTCCGGCATAAATAGTACTTCCTATTCTACGCAGCAAAAGGGTTTTCAAGAACCCGGCACCTTTCACTCTTTTACCGAGAAGCGAACAAAATTTTTCAGCAGCAAGGTAAGCATCTTTCAAATAAGGGGGTAGAGGAAGGGAATCTGAAGTATCTTCGCCAAACAAAATCACTTTAACAGGCTTTAAATAAGGTTCTCCAGTTGAGGTATCAATAGTATTTTCAAGAAAATCTCGTGTTCTTCTGACAATATGCCTGATAAACGGGTTATGCTTATGACAAAAACCTGGGATCAGACTTTTCAACCTGGTAATTTCAGATCCAGACGTTATCAATCCCTGGGAAAGAATACCGATTCTGCGGGGACATTTTTTGATAGACTCTATGCCTTTTGAAGGGTGAACAATGGATTGTTCGTCTACCCAGTCTTTACCATTCCATATGGCAGAAGGAATACCCAGCAGATTATGCAATTCATCCTGCCATTGGAGGAGAAGTGTTTTAGGTGCTATCACCAGAACTGGTTTGCTGCCACAAAGCGCCATTAGCATCGCACTTAAGGCAAGCTCAACCGTTTTCCCCAAACCCACCTGATCTGCCAGAATGAACCGGGCACCACCATTTAAATGTGCATCATAGGCAAGTTTTACAAAATATTTTTGATGGGGCCACAGCCCATACTCTTTTCTATAAACAGGAGTTTCAATAATACCGGAAGCAGGATTTTGTTCAGGATCTTGCTTCCAATCGTCCATTGCAACTATAGTTCGGTGTGAAAGCCGCTTGATATCTTTGACAACAAAACCACTTAAAGGTATTGCCAGATGATGAAACCATAAAGCATCAAATTCATCCTGTACCCATTTAACCGCCTCTTTAGAATCATCTTCCCAAACCAGTTCATAATTTAATTTCCATGCCCAGAGACTTTCATTGACACTTCCCATAAAAGTTGTCTGGCTGCCGTTGGTGTATGTAATCACACCTGCTTTTCCATGTACCAGTCCAAATGCCTCATCCGGAAGAACACGAATTTCAAGTTTTCCTGTTGAAATAAATTCATATAATCTTTGAAATCTTTTTTTTGATAATTCTTCCAATTCTTCAGGCTGGCTTTTGCACCATGATTTTCTAAGGGCATGCTGGGCAGCTTTTGCTGTTTTGGCATCCATTGGATGGATATCGGAGTTACAGACCACTCGTACTGTACCATCCATGGCTTCAATCTGCTCCCCTGCCACTTCAAGCATGGATGAACTGAAATAACCTGCAATGCGATCATAGGAGACAGCATCAGACAATTTCTTATTTATAAAAGAAGTATCTAATCTTTCACGCCGGGATGAAAATCGTTTGATCATATTGGTACTCTATCCTTACCAAAAATTTCAGCGTGTGACTTTCAGGTTGTTTTAATTTATCAGTCACATCACAGTTACATAAGATTTATGTTTTAACCTCTGCCCCCGTGATCATTTTCAAGCACACCAGTTACATGCCAGTTACATAAAAGAAAACACAACATATCGTTGTGCTATATTATTCTTATACTATATGATGGGTACCTGTAAACATATATTGTTTTCTAATAACATTTTGATTATATGCCGGTTACATAAAAACGGGTTGTTTAAACCGGTTTTTTTCTTTTCGTCACTCATTATAAAAGGATAACCCCATTTAGAGAGACAGTCAAGGGCTATCAAATCCGCTTGCTTCCTTGCTTCAAATCACATTGGAAGCATTATGTACCTGTCCCCATTTCCCTTCCTCTGTTTTTACCACACTCTGGGATTGAACCCTTCCGGTTTGCTGACATCAACCCCCTCACCGTTTTGATACAGTACATAAAACCCTTGACTGTGGGCATAGG
>JAYEHB010000686.1:0-2914 GCA_034659375.1 Thermodesulfobacteriota bacterium | reverse complement strand
TGCTCCTTTAGTAATGAGTCTGAAATAACATACCCTTTTAAAAATTGAGGAACACTATCCTTCAACGGTGGCGTATTCTGAAATGGGCAAGTTCTTTGAAACTGGTTCCTTAAAAGATATTAAATCGAATATTTATTCCACAGGTTTTTATAATAATAAAGCCAAAAACATTAAAGCTTGTGCCAATGCACTTTTAAAAGAGTTTAATGGAAAAGTACCATTTGACATTTAATACAAAATTATATTAGACATCATATAAATGCTTTGTATAACAGCTTTGTACACATTAGCAACAGAATAATACCAAAAAGGACTCGAATGGTTTTCCCCTTGAGTTTTTCCGCCATAATCCGGGAACCGATCTGACCTCCGGCAAAAGAGCAGATAGATGCCAGAATGATAAATCGCCAGTCAAGTGAGGAGGTTGCAGCATGTACAGCAAACCCTGAAAAAGAAGAAAAACAAACAATAAAAATAGAAGATGCGGCAGCAACCTTGGTCGGCACCTTGATCAGATATATCAGCAAAGGTACGATAAAAACACCGCCACCGATTCCTAAAAGCCCGCCCATAAACCCAATGAGCAAGCCGATCACACCCCCGCCCAGAATTCTTACCTGCCAGCTTACTTTTTCTCCCTGACTTTCAACTTTTTTAGAAAATAACATCCGCATAGCTGCCAGGAAAAGAACCATGGCCAATATAACAAAAAAAATCTTTGTGTTGATTCTATGGGTCATCAGTGCCCCTATTGGTGCACCCAAAAGGGAGGTTACAACCAATGGTATGGCTACAGAGTAATCCACCATTTTCTTTTGCATATAAACAATAAGAGCGGAAAGTGCTGCAATTCCGTTTAAAAAAAGAGATGCTGCCACTGCTGTGGAGATGGGAAAACCAATGAGGACAAAGAAGGGAGAAAAAACCAATCCTCCGCCAAGCCCGATCATGGTAAGAATTAACGAAGAGCCAAAGATAACAGGTAGAAGAATTAAAAGATTCATAGTCAATCCTTTTTATTAAAGTGTTGCGTTAAGAAAACCGTCTAACAGTTCATATCGGAATTCTTTATTTTTGTCAACAAATGCCAGAAAGCCATTCTTCTACTGTTCTGACAGCATTAGCCACAATAAGTTATGTATCTCTTATGAAAAGTAAGCCTCGATTTTTGTTTATATTAGAGTTTCCTGAACAATCCAGGATGTCCTTATAATTTAGCAATTAATTAATTTTTAATCAATTATCTGCAATTGACTGATATTTTTTTGCTCTACTTTTAAACAATTTAAGCATAAAAGATATCCTATTCAAATTCCGGGGTAGAATTTTATGATATCAATGAATATTATTAGAACCTACTGTTTTTATTAATGCTCAAAATTTGATTTTTGAGATTAAACGGCGTTTACCCCCCCCTAAATTTGAATAGGATACCATAAAAGTGTAATATCCCAGCAATCAGAAAAAAATAAAAGAAGAACCTTCAACATTTTCTCAAGGTTCATCACTAAAAAGATTATAGGGGGGTAAGAATTTGCTTTTTGTCTAAGAAAGTATCAAAAATCCCTAAAGTTAAAATTATTACTCATCTCCTGATACAAGCACAACATGTTGTGCTTGTATCAGGAGAGATCTGATCTTGTCAAGATAACAATAAAGTTTTTGAAAAGAAAGGAGAAACTATATGGTATGTGTTGGAAAAGTTTGAAAAAAAGCAAATTTGAACTGAATTTGAGTATAGAACACCTGAATAAAGGGGTCAAGTCTACTCTTGACTCTTATTGATAAAATAAGCCAATAGGCAGATTCTTATGCCCCCACATCTCCTAAGTATCTTTTAGCAGGAAAAAGACACCAGTAATACTGGTTGGCAGAAAATACCTTTTCTGACCGCCTGCCACGGTTCATCACATGAGCCCCCCCTGTGTCAGGATATTCTATTTTTATTGGTCTAAGCATAGTTGTGCAGTAAATGAAAATATGAAAATACAGAAAGAGTCAAGAGCAGACTTGACTCCCTGTTCTTGACCCCCTGTTCTGATTTATTATTACATTTTAATGGACTATACAAGTTTTTTGCCGGCACCAGGTCCGGGAGAGACACCAAATATCTCCTCTATTTTAATGATTAAAATACCCTTACATGTATGTCCCCGTTCTTTAATCCATGCAGCTGTCTCTTCGTAACGGGGACCTGTTGTTTCTATGGTTGTTGTGCCCTTGATCTGGTAGCCTTCCTTCCCTTCCCAGAAGGTAATCGCCACATTGGGATTTGCTTTTATATTTTCAAGTGTTTTGTTAAAATACTGATTTGAGATGAGCAGTGTTTCGTTATCAATTACTTTTTTTGCTCCAACAGGAACACTGTTTGGAATGCCATCCTTTGTTGCAGTGGAAAGTGAAGCAATGGACACCTTTTCAAATAAAGTTCTGATTCTCTCTGTCATTTCAGCCATTATAGCATCTCCTTTTTTTTACGTGTGACCTTCAGGTTTTACATGAAAGTCCGTCCAAACGACTATAATCATTGGATTTTCATTTTTTGGTTTCTGCCCTTTTAGGTATTGTGGCCGATGAACAATAACCCTGCTCCGGCCAGTTTCTGCCCTTTAGGGTATCCTGGTTATATAAGCCACATGGCAGATGGTTCTGTCCGTGGCAGGTATATACAAATATCGGGCTTGGTTCTATATTCGGCCACTTGATGGTGGGGGTCAGGCTTTCGTTATTGTCATTATCTTGACTTATCAATTGAAAATTGAAAATTATGAATTATCAATTATGAATTATCAATTATGAATTATGAATTATCAATTATCAATTATGAATTTTCAATTTTCAATTTTCAATTTTCAATTAATTGTTAAGCCTGACCCCTCCGTTGTTCCTGCAATCAGGATATATGGCCGACGTT
>JAYEHB010000685.1:0-2921 GCA_034659375.1 Thermodesulfobacteriota bacterium | reverse complement strand
TTACAATGTCGAATTTGTAACCTAACATGGTAACTACATTCTCATATTTGAGCATTATCTCTTCACGGCTGTTTCCCGGGACATCAATGATGCAGTATCTGTAACTTTCAGGGTTGTGTTTAAAATCTGAAAGATGAGCATTTTCATGGATCAAATTTCTAATGCTTACTTCAGGATACTTTAGTGCCACCTCATCATAAACAATCTGGGTTGGAGTGTGCAGAATTCTTGCATCTGCAAAAGCATGCAGCTCAAAATTATAGCAAAATTGAAATTCTGACTCAATATCCATATTAACTTTTTGTTCAGGCTTTCTTCCTACAGCAATATCACACAGCATATGCAGGGGGTCAACTCCTGTAACAGATTCAATTGTCTTTGCAAATTGAAAAGCAATGCGGCTGTTTACTTCTATCACCTTAAAGGTTTCATTCTTTTCATCAGCCCTTAATTCCACATTAAAAAAACTGTTGTCAATACCCAATGCGGGAATCAAAATGGTCAGATTTTTTTTGATTAAAACGTCAAGTTTTGAAGAAAACTGATATGGAAATTCATGGTGACTGAAGCTGTTTGTTCTGGGGTAAAATTCAGCTTTTGTTATTCCGAAAAAAAAGACTTCTCCCTTGCAAATATATCCATCCATGGTTACCTGGTTACCTGAAATAAACTCTTCACAAAGAAAACTGTTGCAGGTGGCAATATTTAAGGCATTATGATAATTTGAATTAAAAGATAAAGCATCCAGGTAATATTGGTTAAAACGTGCGATATCCATGCTTTCATGGCCGATGTAAAATTCTAACTGCTCGGGTGAATCAATCTTATGGGTACCAAATGAAATATTGGCACGTACCGGTTTTATAAAAAAAGGTATTTCCAGCCGGGAGGGATTACGCAGGTAATCCAAGGCAAGACAGTAGTTTGCAGCACAGTCAGGTGTACTGGTTTTCTGAATTCTTCTGCATAAATATTTATTCTGGCTGGTGACTACTCCTTTAACAGGAGCAAAAAAATTACCTGTCTCCTGGGCAATAATTGCGGCAAATACTGCTGATGAATCATGAACGCCCACAATCCCATCGTAAATTTCAGGATTATGATTTATACGTTCAATTGTCTGGGTAAGATAATCTTTTATTCCAAAACTTAAAATTTTTTCAATGGTCTCAATGGTAAGCTGGTAATTATTTTGATTTGTGAAGCTCTGTTCAACAACATCAATATCACTTGCATCACATAAAAAAAGAATCTTCTTTTGCATAAACAACTCCTAATGTATTGTTTTTTTATTTGTGTTTAAAATTTACCCCACTTCCAATGCAGAAGAACTTGTCCATTGGGAAGTGTCAACCCTGCCCCTTATAAGTTCACCTTGTTTAAAAACAAAAACTATACTGCCTGGTGCTTCAAGGCATGTTATTTCTTTAAGTGGATTTTTGTCAAGAACCATACAATCTGCTGATTTTCCTTTTTTAAGGGATCCTATCTCTTTTGACAATCCCAGGGCATCAGCGGCTGTAATGGTGGAGGCAAATATAGCATCTCTTTCGTTCATAATGCCAAGTTTCACATACTGAATAATCTCAGTGGCATTTTTTCCATGATAGTTATAAGGTGTTCCAGCGTCTGTTCCCATCACAATTTTAACTCCTGCCTCAATTGCCCTGAAAAGATTTTCCTGCCTTATCTTGGCAACATCCTTTGCCTTTTCCAGCATAAATTGTGGAATTCCATCTCTTGCCCTGGCCGACAGCATCCAGAAATTTGAGCTTAAGGTGGATATGAGAAATACACCCTTGTCTGCCATCATCTTTAAAGCCTTTTCATTGGCAAGAGTTCCGTGCTCAATTGTGCGAACTCCGGCAGTGATGGCATTTACAATACCTTCACTGCCATGGGCATGCGCTGCAGTGTACTTTCCAGCTTTGCTTCCCTCTTTAACCACAGCACGTATTTCATCTTCATCCAGTTGTGGAGATCCTGGAATACCTCCGGGATTCATTATTGCACCTGTGGCCATTACCTTAAGGTAGTCTGCTCCTTCTTTGAGTTGTTCTCTGGCTGCCCTTCGGTTTTCATCAACACCATCAGCTTCTCTGTATAAACCCCTGAAATATTCATTGCCTGCTGTGAGCATACAGATAATTTTACCGCTTGATATAATACGGGGACCATCAATCAATTTTTCTTCAACAGCCCTTTTAACAGCAATATCAATACAATTAGCAGAACCGCAATTTCTAACTGTGGTAAATCCAGCCCGCACTGTATTACCCATTTCCATGGCAGACCTTATTGTACGAAGTTTATCCTCCACAAGGCTCTCATGAACAGTATCACCCATGCCATGCATGTCCAGATGAATGTGGGCATCAATTAATCCTGGAATAATATATTTACCACGAAAATCCAGTTTTTTTGCTTTCTCTGGAATGGCAATATCTTCTTTTTTCCCAATGGCATGGATGATGTTATCTTTAAAAACCATTACACCTTCTTCTATCCAATTCCCATTCTCATCAAAAATTGCAGCTCCATTTAAGACTGTATACACTTAAATTCTCCTACTTTAAAATAGTCGGCTTTACGGATTATAATTTTTTTAATATGAAAATTTTTTACCCGATTATCATTTTTTTTGACTACATATTTTGTAAAATTCAGGTCAGGCTTTTGTTATTCGTGGCGTTATCAAACCTTGAAAATAAGCCACGATGAGCAACTGAGCCATGTCGATATATTGATACATATCTATGTGGGAGTCAAGTAAATTCCGGGTTTGGTTCTAACTTCGGCCATATATCCTGATTGCAGGAACAACGGAGGGGTCAGGCTTTTGTTATTTGTGTCGTTATCAAACCTTGAAGATACTTAACCAAAAAAGTCAAGATAATGACAATAACGAAAGCCTGACCCCA
>JAYEHB010000684.1:0-2941 GCA_034659375.1 Thermodesulfobacteriota bacterium | reverse complement strand
AACAAAAAACATAAAGGAGCTGAGATCATGGAAAAACGTGGCTATACACCGGAAGATGTTATGAATATCGGTAAAGAAATGCATAAGTTTTTTATGGCAAGTCTTAAAGTGGATGATGTAATTAAGCACTTTAGTCCGGAAGATATTATATCAAAGTTTGAGCCTGAAGATATTCTATCAAAGTTTGAGCCTGAAAAAAGGCTTAGCGGGATTAATCTTGATGACATCTTCAAAGTATTTTCAACTGAAGAGATTGAAAAATTTCTTGAAAAAAAGAAAAATAACAGTAAAAAATGAATCTAAAATATAATAGTTATATAAAATATCAATAAATATATCTATTTTTATTTAAAAGAACACGCTAAGACGTTTTTAGTCCCTGATTCAGGCAATATCTTTTTGTAAAAACAAACACTTATCGGGGTTAGACCCCGTCTTAATAACGTCAAAAAGGCAGGCCTGACCCCCTTATGTATTAAAATCACCATATAACCGTCAAAGACTCCAATCTTTTCAGCTTTTTGTCCGCAGTGATCAAAGGGGCATTATGATGAATTGCAGTAGTTGCAATAAGTCGGTCGGCAGGATCTTTATGATGAAAAAAATCTCCTTGTGACAATGATGCAATTTCCGGAGTAATCGACAAAACACTTAAGGATAAAGCCAGACAGAGATCGGCCATGTACTGTACAGGTGAGATGTCATCCCGCAATCGACCGGAATGGATAAGCATGGCGATTTCCCAGAATGAAATATCCGAACAGGCAAGAGTTTTGTCATACAATGCAGTTTCAATGGCAGTTTGAGCAGCATTGCTCAGGCACTTTGGGTTATCCTGCCAGAAGATCAAAATATGGGTATCACAAATTATCGGCGTCTGCATTCCATTCTGCCCCCGTAGGTTCTAAAATGTCTCCTTTGATCATTGTTCCCCTTAATTTCATAAGCCTGTTGTGTGCCTCTTTTGAAGCACTGACTTCAGGTACAATGCGGACAATCTTTTTTCCATGGCTTGTTATCAGAAATTCAACCCCTTTTTGTACCTGTTTCATATAATGAGGAAGATGGTTGCGAAGTTCAGTTATATTAACTTGCGGCATAGTTCCCTCCTGTTAGAATTCTATTTCTGTACACCTGTTTTGTACATAATAATTCATTGATTATTTTTTGTCAATTTTTGTTTTTTGACGGGCCAGACCACAGTGTCTGCTGGTCTGAAGGGCTATTCTTTATTCTTGATATTGCTTAAAACCCCCTTTTCATCCCCAAAAAGCATACCTAAGACCTTCTCAGCCCATATTTCAGCCAGCATTACCTTTAAAATCAAAGTCTTGTCGGGGTCAGGACCCCTGACCCCTGGACCCTGACCCCTGGACCCCAAAGATCAAGAAGCCAAAAGATACCAACGGCTGTGCTTTTAACAAGTCATCTGCTGTTTCCCATCATGCCGGGCTCCTGAGTTTTTTTGTATTCATACTCATACTGAAAAATTTCATCAATAGAATACCAAAAAGACCGCCAAACGCATCAATGACAAAATCCAAAATCAGCGGGGACCGACCGTCAATATAAAACTGGGCAAGCTCTGTGGCGCCTGCCAGCAAAAGGATATGGGTATAGACCAGAATACAGGACTCCCGGTTCAGCAGCATGGAAAGAACCAGGCCGAACAATACAAAAAAACAAAAATCAACAAAAGCAAGCGGAAAAAAAGGAACAAACAACGCAGACAGAGAGCAATCTGACCCGCTGGCATATAATACTTGGTGACATGCTGGAAAAACTTCTTTCCCCTGTAAACATTACCGTCAAGACAGATTTTCCTGTCATGAGCAAGCCTCCAAGGGGTGATATTTTACTGATCAGGCGGGATACTCCACAATGGACTCGGCAGCAGCTTGAACTTCTGCCCGACGGTATCAGGGATACAAAGGCTGATTATATTCTTGTGGAGTTTAAATGCACTGAATTCGCCAACGCCGAAGTCCCTGCAAGCGAGGGACTCCGGTCTGCTTAAACCCTCGCAGCCAGTGAAGGGAGTTCCTCGCTTGCAGGGACTCCCTCGCCACAGGGACTCCCTCGCCACAGGGACTCCCTCGCCACAAACTTTTATCTTAAGCTCTATCACACCTCAAAAAAAGATCAGGGAAAGAGCTGGATATACCCAACAGATCATGCCGGGCGTATTTAAAAGTAGTCACCAGCCACCCTTGCCTGCCAGACCTTTTCCATCAGACGTTTTCCAAACAACTCAAAACCTCGCCTGATGTCATCAAAATCCCCATACTTCAATAGATATTCAATAAACAAATCCGTCCCGGCTTGATCATAATCAATCTCTTTAGAATAACTCCAGAATACCCCCATATCCCGAAGCCTATTAAACAAACAGCACCTGGCTCTGTAAATCTTAAATATCTTGGAAATTGCAATATTGGACAATCCCAGATACTCGCCAATCGCCACCTGGGTATAGCCACCTTTAATTGCCCTGGCCACGGCCACCTCTCGTCTTTTTTCCTCAAAATGCTCACTCAACGATTTTCTATCTTTTTTACTCACCATACTTTCCGCCTCAACCTCAAACCTGGCCTTAAAAACAGCCTCAACATTTTTAAGCTCCTGGTCGCTCAAGCCGACTTTAAAATCAATTTTATCCACCAGCCCAAAATCAGCACACTCTAAATTTTCAGCACGGCTTGACATGGCCCAGGGATATTCACCTGCTTTTACAGCTATCTGTGCCTTAACAGGATTAACCTCGATATACTTGACCAAAGATACTAAATAATTGTCATTATAAACTAACCAGGATTTAAACCTACCTTGCCACAATGGCCCGACTCTTTTGGTTTTGCGGTTAAAATAGATACTGTATATGGAGTTAATCTGCTTCATGATCAATGACAAATTTGCCTGGCGTGTCTCCAACAGCAAATGG
>JAYEHB010000683.1:5104-12364 GCA_034659375.1 Thermodesulfobacteriota bacterium | reverse complement strand
GTGGTGCCATGCCCTGGAATGGAATCAATATCAATGTGGCCCCGAAGCTCTTTAATATTGGTCTTTACAACATCCATGCCAACACCTCTGCCTGAAACAGCTGTGACCTCATCTGAAGTGGAAAAACCAGGGCTGAAAATAAGATCTATCTTTTCCTTGTCACTCATTGTATCAGCAAAGGCCTCTGTAATAACACCTTTTTCCATAGCTGCAGAGACAATCTTTTCAGGATCTATCCCCTTGCCATCATCAAAAATATTAATATGAACATTGCCTCCCTGGTGAAAAGCTTTTACAGAGATGGTTCCTGTTTCAGATTTCCCTGCTTTTTTTCGATGATCAGGTGATTCAATACCATGATCCACACAATTTCTCATAAGATGGGTCATGGGATTGGAAAGTCCTTCGAGAACTGTTCTGTCCAGTTCAACATCACCCCCTTCTACGATATAATCAACTTTTTTTGAAAGCTTTTTTGCAGTATCCCTTACAATTCGTTTAAATCTTCCCAAAAGCTTATCCACAGGCTGCATCCGCATCTGCATTATATCTTCCTGGATATCTGTGGTAACCATATCAAGATTCTGCATAACACTGGTCACAACTGCATTTTCCCTGGAATACTCTTCAACAAGGGGACGCAGCTGATTACGGCTTAAAACAAGCTCTCCTGCAAGATTCATCAATCTTGTTATCAAATCTACATTAACTCTTATGGTCTCAGCTGCTTTCTTTGTTTCTCTTACAGCCTTTCCATCTTTTTTAAGAAAAACTTTCTCTTTGACTGCCTCTGCTTTGACTGTTTCTGCTTTGACTATTTCTTCTTTGACTGTTTCTGCTTTGACTGTTTCTTCTTTGACTGTTTCTTCTTTGACTGTTTCTTCTTTGACTGTTTCTTCTTTGACTGTTTCTTCTTCTGACCCGTCATCCATGCCATCCAAAGCATCCGGCTTAACAGAAATCGAAAAGTCAAAGGAGGAAGGATCAAACAGATATATCTCAGAGATGGGAACTTCAAGGACTTCAGCTATAAAGTCAAGATCTAAAATAGTTGAAATCACAAGGTTAAAACCTTGTGATTTCTCCTTTATTTCAAATTCTTCCAAATTCGGATCAAGATCAAAAAAAAGAGCCTCCCCTGCATTTTCAATATCGTTAACAATATCTGCAGGTCTCCTCTCTTTTTTTATAAAATCTCTGTTTGAATCAAAATGCACAGCATATATGAACTTACCGTCATTAACAGACTTTTCAATCTCATCCCTTTTAACGTGGAAACTCCTGGAGTTAAAAAAAGAATCTTCAGATGTTTGAACAATCATAAACTTTTCTGAATCATACTCCCCGCTCTGTTGGAAAACTTCACTTTTTTCAGAAGAGATCACCCTGGTTTCAGTTTTTCCAGGTAAATCACTATCTTCTTTTTTTTCTTCTGAAGAGAGAATATTTTCAAGGATCTTAACTTCATCTTCATAGAACATCGGTTCTTCTGATTCAAGGGAGTCAACCATGAGTTTCAGCTTATCCAGCCCATAAAGAAGAGCATCAACAAGTTCGGGGGTTATTACAAGCCTTCCATCCCTTATGTGCATGAGAACATTCTCCATGGAATGGCTCAAAGCACCAAGATCTTTTAATCCACAAAAACCAGCTCCACCTTTAATGCTGTGAATTGCTCTAAAAGCATGATTTATCAGATCAGCACCAACAGCACCACCCTCTTCTTCCATGGTAAGAAGATCTGGTTCAAGCAGTTCAAGATCATCCTTTATCTCAGCAATAAATTCACTGTTGGCTCCTGCAGCAAGATCACCTTCTCCTGTATCAGCCATTTTACCCCCTCTATTTAAATCCTGGGCTCCACTATTTTCTTCCCTGATTTTCCAGAATCTTTTCAGTTGAAATTATTATCATCAGCTCATTATCAAGTTTAACAACACTCTCAGCATATTTACCAGTGGCTGCGTCCATATTTGCGGGTAAAATTTCAATTTCATCATTAAAAACATCAATGACCTCCCCAATACTGTCCACAAGAAGTCCCACATCATCAGCTTTTAAAATAATATTATGGCTCTGGTCAGTCATAATTCTCACAGATCGCTCCATAATGACACCCAGATCAAAAACCACAACAGTCTGCCCTCGTAAATTGATCAGGCCCCGGACAAAATCAGGGGCATGCTGAACAGGAGTAATGTTGAGAAGCATATTAATCTCCCGAACTTTTAAAATATCTATTCCCATTAAATATTCATCGATTCTAAAAGATACAAACTGCCTCAATTTTGTCACTTCAATCTCCGGAGAACTCATATTTACCTCAATGTTTTGATTTTAAATTTTAAACATGGATGCTGCATCTTTAAGATTCCTGGAAAATTCAGCAAGTTCTTCTGCCTGGGCATGTATCTTTTCAATACCTTTTGCTGAATCCTTTACATAGGAGTTAACTCCGGCAACACTGTTGAACACTTCATCTGTTCTGGATGAAGCATTAGCAACATCCCGTGCTATAAAACCTGCTCCCTTTCCAAAATCCTTAAAATTTACTGTAAAAGAGACCACAGCCGTTACAATGTTCCCGGAACTTTCAGAAAGATCCTCAGCAGTTGATGCTGTGTGGCTTATGCTGTTGGATATCTCATTTGTTGTTGCAGTCTGTTCTTCAACAGCTGCGGCAATTGTACTCATAATGGAATTTATCTCATTTATGACATCTACTATTAATGCAATTGCATCAATAGCTGATTTGGTTTTATTCTGTATTCCTTCGATCTTTTCACGTATATCCTCTGTTGCCACAGCAGTCTGTTTTGCAAGAGCCTTAACCTCATTTGCCACAACAGCAAAACCTTTTCCTGCCTCTCCTGCACCTGCCGCCTCTATGGTTGCATTAAGAGCCAGCAGATTTGTCTGGGAAGCAATTCCTTTTATCAAATCCACAACTTTTCCTATCTCTTTTGCGCCATACCCGAGATTGTTCACAATTTCTGAAGTTGTTGATGCCTGTTCTGCAGCATTATTTGTAACGTTTGCCCCCCTTGATGAATTTTTTGCAACTTCATTCAAAGAGGCATACATCTCTTCAATGGCAGATGCCACACTGTTTATGGAATTTGAAACATCAGAAACCTGTTGACCAACTGACTTTATATTTTTTGAAAATTCATCTGACGATGCTGCAACTGAATCTAATTGTGCACTCACCTCTTCTGAAGAGGATGCAATACTTTTAATATTTTCAGATGTACTTTCAACTGCCTCGGTTGCGTTTCCAGAAAGAGTTTCCATCTCCTTAGAGGACTCAGCCATATTCAAAGAGATATCCTTGAGCTGATTTGAGGAACCGGTGATGGCATCAGTTGTATCAAGAATATTTTTTATCAATATTTTAAGTTTTTCTGCCATACCCTGCATCGCTAAAATCACCACACCTATCTCATCCCTGTTTTTATACTCAAGAACTGCACCAAGATTTCCAGAGCCAATCTCTTCAGCAAAAGTTCCACAGAGAGATAGAGGCTTAAGCAATCTTGCCGATACTATCCAGATTATAATAAATATAAAAACAAGGGCAACAAGAGTTACACCTGCAATTTTAAAAAGAGTGGAGGTTATCTGACTGTTAACAGAAGCTGTTTTTTTCTGAATAAACGCATCAATGTCATCAACATAAGCACCTGTTCCAATGATCCAGCCCAGGGGTTTGTAAAGTTTTACATAGGAAATTTTTAGCTGCTGTTTTGTCAGCCCGTCCTTTGTGGGCTTGGGCCACATGTAATCCACAACACCTTCACCTTTTCTCATACATATATCCACAAATGCGACAAACAGATTTTCATCCTTACCAAGGGCACAATTGTACTTGGAATTATTCATAATCTTACCATCCAGGGAAGGTGCTGTTGGATGCATTACCATCTTTGGAAACGGCGCTGCAGTGTCATTTATCCAGAAATATCCCACACCATTATTGTAGTGCATATTTCTAATTTCATCCAGGACCCTTGCTGTAAAATCCTCTGGCTGACCATTCTCTGCTGCCAGTTTATAATTAGTATCAATAACAGCAAAAGCTATGTCCACCAGGCTTTTTAAATTTTTTTCAACCTTTGCAAGCTCCATGGTGCGAAATGATTGAATCTCCTTTGCAGCATTACTCTTCATACTGAACAGAACAAAGCCTGCAACAACTACCATTGAAAAAATCACCACCAGATTTGATAAAAGAATAAGCTTTGTTTTTAATTTAAAATTTGCAAGCATGTTCACTCCCTCCCCAATTAATATAACTGCCACGGGCAGCCTTGGTTGTCTAAGTCTGCACACAACAAATGATGAAAGTACACTCCTGGTTTGCCAGGACTTTCATATAAACTGCCACGGGCAGCCTTGGTTGTCTAAGTCTGCACACAACAAATGATGAAAGTACACTCCTGGTTTGACAGGACTTTCATATAAACGGTTATTATTATTTTAAAAAAAGGTGATTGACTTTCAGCTTTCCATAAAATATAATTTAAAATTTTTTAGCCAACGTAGCCAACGTTTCAACGTTTAGCCAACGGGGCCTGACCCCTCCATAATAAGAGTTTAGAAAAATATTAAAAAAACAATGACAACAGATACTACTAAAAACCAGTACCAGGTTCTCTCCTTAAAACCTGAGCCGGGAATAGCAATTCACTATTTTAAGATTTCCGATTTTATAAACACTCTCTTTTTATATGAAAGTCCTTCCAACTATTTGGAACCAAATGACTTTCATTCTTTGTTGTGGCCGGGGCGAATACCATGCTACGGCCATGCCGGTTATATAAAACCCGGCAGAACAAGCTATGATCATGGCAGTTTCATTCCTAATTGTGGCCTTAAAGCAGATAACCATGCTCCGGCCATGCCGGTTATAGAAAAAAGTTACCACAATTTTAATACATTGAAAAACCTTATTTTTAAAAAAAATGATTTTAAGATCCCATTTCTATCTTCCAGGGAAATCAAAAGAGTTAACCAGTTTAAAGCTCTTAAAAAACAGATTGAATGGATGGCAGGACGATTCCTGGTCAAGCAGATGATAAAATCGGTTCTTGACCACAAAAAAAAACTGGAGGAGATCCTTATCTCATACCACACAGAGGGGGCTCCTTTTCTGGCAGATTATCCGTTTCTAAAAATATCCATCTCCCATTCAAAGGATTATGCAGCAGCAGTTATATGCACAAACCAGGATAAAGATATTGGTCTGGATATTGAAAAAACAGATAAAATGCCTGATTCATCTTTTTTAAAAATAGCATTTACCCAAAAAGAGCTTACAAATATGAAAAAAACTCCTGAAGAGATTTTTCAAAGATGGACTGTAAAAGAGGCTTTTCTGAAATATATAAAAAAAGGCTTTAACGAAAGTCTTCACAAGGTTGAAGTGATTAACAACCAGATACTGCATCACTCCACAAAAGCTGATGTATCAATCTTTTCTGTAACAATTGACGACAGCTATACACTATCCCTTGTAACAGGCCCTGTATATAGTGTCTAATAGTCAAAAATATACCCAAAGGATCGCCTGCTTTTAAAGAACAGAGGCTTTTTAGGATTTTTTTCAAAATACTTTCTAAATCTAACCATGAAGTTATCAACTGTTCTGGTGGTTATTTCGCTTGAATATCCCCATCCTGCTTTAAGAAGCGTTTCCCTTGAGACAGGCTTACCCCTGTTGGCAATAAAAACTTTAAGAAGCTTTACCTCCTGCTCAGTAAGGGTAATGGTACCGGCTGAACATTTTGCAATGCATGTGATAAAATCCACATGATTGGTCCCAAAAGAGTAGGAATCACCAGTAAAAAAATTGTTTTCTTTATCATCGTCCTGATTATCTTTTCTATACCATGATTTTCTGGCAAGAAGCCGATGCACACGCAAAAGAAACTCATCTAAATCAAAGGGTTTGGCAAGGTAATCATCCACTCCAAAACGAAGGCCTTTTACCTTGTCCTCGGAACTGCCCCTGGCTGAAAGAATCAAAACAGGAATTTTTTCGTCCTCATGTCGAATGGTTCGTAAAACAGAAAAACCATCAATCATGGGCAGCATGATATCAAGCACAATGAGATCAGGTCTCCATGACCTCCACGCTTCAAGACCTTCAAACCCGTCACAGGCTATGCTGACGCTGTATCCCTGGAGGGAAAGATTTAACTTGATACCTTCAGCTATATGCTCTTCATCTTCTATGACCAGGATGCGCTCTTTTTCAGCATCTTCCATAGATTCCTCCCTTTAATATCAACAAAATCCTCCCTGGGGAGATGAAGTGTAAAAACAGACCCTTTTCCTCTACCATTACTTTTTGCACTGACCTTCCACCCATGAATTTTTGCTATGCTGAACACCAGATAAAGTCCCAGCCCGCTGCCCTTTACATAGGAGCTATCCTGCCTGGTGGTCTGATAAAATTTTCTAAAAATTTTTTTTATCTCTTTTTTTTCAATACCGATTCCATTGTCTGCAAAATCTATCATAAATCTCTTTTTGCGTGTATAAAAAAGTATAGAGATCTCTGGATTTTCAGATTCATTGTACTTTACAGCATTGGACAGAATATTCATGATCACCATCTCAAAAAGAAGCATATTAACAGAATAGATAAATTTGTGCTGGGCACTGTTTTTAATGGTTATGGTGCAATTGTGAAACAGACCTCCATTTTTATCACAAATTTCTTTGGTCTTCTGCATCAGATCCTCCCTGGTAAGTTCAGCGCCATAACTCCTGCTCTCTACTTTTGCAAGATTCAAAATAGAGTTGATATTTTCAATGAGTCTGCTTACATCAGAGAGCATATACCTGCTATATTTTTTAATATCTTCAGAATTAAGCTCATGACGCAAAAATGTTTCAAGGTAGAGTTTTAAGGAGGTAACCGGGGTTCTCAGCTCATGGGTAAAATTATGTACAAAATTATGCTGAAGTCTGTAAAGACTGACTGTTCGCTGGTAATAGATAAAGGCTAAAAAAATCCCAGTTAAAACAACTGCAATAAGAAGAGTTAAAACAAGAAAAATCATACCTGTTTTTGAAGGAAATATCTGACTGGGATCAATGTGGAATTTCTTAATAATTATCTCAAGGGCTGCTGTAATCTCCATGTACCAGTAGATGGTAAGAACAAGAGAGGTTGCCAGAGCCAAAAGAGAACAGGCAAAAATAAAAACAGGATGCAGATACCATTTTGATGTATTCTCTATTTCCATATAA
>JAYEHB010000683.1:0-5004 GCA_034659375.1 Thermodesulfobacteriota bacterium | reverse complement strand
ATCTTTAATCTCTGCTCTTCTGTCATGCCCACGCCATTATCTCTGTATCTCAACCAGACAGTCTCATTTTCCAGGCTTATCTCAAAACTTATTTTTCCATTTTCAACACCTTGAAATCCATGGAGCAGAGAGTTCATCAAAAGATTGCTCACAATCTGGGAAAATGCTCCAGGATAGGAATAGATTTCAACATATTCCGGACATATCACCTCAATGGAATGGCCTGTTTTTTTATATTTAGGCCTGAGACTTAAAAGCACCTCTTCAATGTATTCCTTAACATTAAAAAGACGTTTTTCCTCACTTGACTGGTCCACGGCCACCTGCTTAAAACTGCTTATAAGTCCGGCAGCTCTTTCCATGTTGATCAGAATGGAACGGGCAACCTCATCAATGGTGTGAAGGTAGGCTTCCAGCTCACTTCGTTTTAAATTGCCTGTAGAATATAATTTCTGCAGTTCTCCGGTCTTTGTCTGTAAAAAGGATGCAGCGGTAACACCAACACCAACAGGGGTATTGATCTCATGGGCTACTCCTGCAACAAGACCGCCCAAAGCTGCCATTTTCTCAGACAGTACAAGCTGATCCCTTGTTCTCTCCAGGGTCTCAAGGGAAACTTTTAAATCGATATTAGCTTTTTCAAGATCTTTTTGATACTGCTGCTTCTCTTTTATTAAGGAAGCTCTTTCAAGTCCCTTGTTTACTGCATGGTACAAAACATTCATATCCTGGACAGGTTTTATAATATAATCCCATGCACCAAGCTTTAAGGCCTCCACAGTATCGCCAATATTCCCTGCTCCTGAAACAATAATAATTGGTGTTTCAGGAAAATTTTCAGTTATAAAACCAAGCACCTCAAGTCCATCCATCTCAGGCATGCGAAGATCACACAGCACAAGATCAGGCATCTCTTTTTCAAAAATCTCAAGCCCTTTTCGGCCGTCATCGGCTTCAATAAGATCATAGCCGAAATCTTCAAGAAAACTTTTAATGCTCTCCCTTATATAAGCCTCATCATCAATGACCAGAATTTTAATATTGGTGCTATCCATTATTCCTCACTCTTTTGCAATGGCATTAACTAAAACACTCAGATCGTGAACAGGTTTAATAAACACATCTTCAGGAACAACCCCAACTGCTTTTACAGCTTTTGAAAGAAGATAATCCGTTGAGCCTGTATGCACCAGGAATTTCATATCAGGCTGCTTTGCCGCAGCTTTAAGGATAAAGGCATTACCATCCATGCCAGGAAGCCTGATATCAACAATTGCACCATCAATTCTATTTTTCTCAACAATAGCAACTCCATCTTCGCCACTGGCTGCCTGGAAAACTACAAAACCCTCATCCTCAAAATAGGCTGCGATACTCTGCCTGATGCTCTCTTCATCATCAAGCACAAGAATATTAACCTGACTTTCAGACATTATTCACAACTCCTCTTTTCAATATTCCAAATAGCTGGAGAAGGGCAGAATACCAGGCTTCCCCAATTTCTCATGTGCCTTTATTATTGCAAACTCAAAAATAAAAATCTAATTGCACTCCTTGTTCAAAACCTGCTGCATCACGTTGGAAAGCTCATCAACAGCAACAGGCTTCATGATAAACCTTTTTATACCTGCATCTTCTGCCTTTTGAGCATTAATCGTTTCAGTGTATCCACTACAGAGGATAACAGGAAGATCCTCTTTTATGGCAAGCATATCTTTAGCAAGCTCAAATCCGGTTTTACCCGGCATGGTCTGATCTGTCACAACAAGGTCAATACCGGCATAATTGACTTTAAAAAATATTAGAGCATCAACAGGAGAATAAAAAATATGTACTCTGTATCCAAGAAGCTCAAAGCCCTCTTTATACATATCTGCAATATCTCTGTCATCATCAACAACAAGGATACTCTCACCATGGTTCTTATTTGAAATCTGGAATTTTTCATCCTTTGTTTCAGATGAGAACTCCTCAGAAACAACAGGCAGCATAACAGTAAAAGAGGTGCCTTTTCCAACCACACTCTTAACAGAGATTTCCCCTGAATATTTTTTTATAATGCTGTAAACCGTTGCAAGTCCAAGCCCGGTACCCTTACTCTCTGCTTTGGTGGTAAAATAAGGGTCAAATATCCTTTCCATAATCTGCTCTTCCATACCGCACCCTGTATCCATTACCTGAAGAAAAAGATATCTGCCTTTTGTAAGTTCCGGATATTCTAAAGAATTCTCTTGGGAAATCTCTGCCTCTTTCAATGAAACAACAAGCTTGCCGCCTTTCTCTTCCATGGCATGATAGGCATTTGTACAGAGATTCATAAGAACCTGATGTATCTGGGTGGGATCAGCCTCAACATGACCGCATTGCCTGTCTATTCTATCAACAATCTCTATGGTTGATGGAATTATCCCACGTAAAAGCGTTATAACTTCTTTTGCAATGGGATGAAGTTTCACTGACCTTGCTTCCTCTTCACGCTTTCTGCTTAATAAAAGAATCTGGCTTACAAGATCAGCTGCCCTGTATGCAGCTTTTTGTATTTTTCCACTTCGCCGGAAAACTGTTCCATCAGGCTTTGAGGCCCTCATTATCATATCAGCATACCCAAGAACAGGACTGAGTATATTATTCAGATCATGGGCAATACCCCCGGCAAGGGTTCCAATGGCCTCCATTTTCTGGGCTTTTCTCAACTGAACTTCAAGTCCTTTCCACCTTTTTTCAGCATTTTTCTTTTCTGTAATATCTAAAAGCGAAGTAACAGATTGATTACGACCCGGCATCATTCCAACGGAAAGATAGATATGTTTTATTTTATTATTATGTTGTAAAAATCTAAATTCATAGTGCCAGGGAATCTTTGATTTTGTTCCAGCAAGCCTTCTCTGTTCATGGTAAATTTTCATCATTTCAAGATCTTCAGGAACAACAAAATCTGTCCATTTCTTTTTTCCTTCAATCTCCTCCACGGGCAAGCCTGCAAGATCTGCAAAGCTTTTGTTTACCATGGATATTGACATATCTTTTTCCAGAATAGCAGTGGCTGATCCCGTACACTCAAACACAGCCCTGTACTTTTCCTCACTTGCTGCAAGCTCTGCTGTTTTCTCCCTTACAAGCTCCTCAAGCCGTTCCTGGTATGCCCTGTTTTCCATCTGGAGACGACGGGTCTTTAAACATTTTGTTACAGAATGGAGCAGAACGCTCATGTCCTGCACAGGTTTTAAAATATAATCCCACGCACCAAGGTGAAGAGCATCAACAACAGCAGAAATATTACCTGTGCCGGAAGCAACAATTAAAGGAGTGCCGGGAGCTTTTTTTTTAAGAATATCAAGCACTTCAAGTCCGTCCATCTCAGGCATTCTAAGGTCAAGGAGAACAATATCTGGATGTTCCTGTTCAAATATTTCTATTCCTGCCCTGCCATTATCAGCCTCAAAAACTGTAAAACCGTAATCTTCAAAATAGCTCCTGATACTATTGCGGATATACGCTTCATCATCAATGGTAAGAAGAGTACTGCTGTTGATCTTCAAATTTTCAACTCCTGTTCAACTCCTGTAAATACGCAGTGCACGCTGCCTTTTAGCTGTGCAACACCTTTTTTTATTGTATGTATCAATTTTGACAAATTCTATCTAAAAAAACAGATCTCTGTCAAGAGATTATTAATTATTACCTGGAATTATAAGGAACTAACCCGAATATTTACAAAAATTTTATGCTTCTCTTGCCAAACTAACACGAAATTCAAAGAGTAGAACCTGATCAAAAAAGAGTAAGAACCTGATCAAAAGGGGACGAAAAACGCAGACAAAAAAAAAGCCATGAAAGAAAACTTTCAGGGCTTTATTATCAAACAAAAAAAATATTGGCTCCCCAGCACGGATTTGAACCGCGGACCCATTGGTTAACAGCCAATTGCTCTGCCGACTGAGCTACTGGGGAGCAGGTGTCTCAAAAAGACTTGCAGGTTATATACGCTATAAAACTTCCTGTCAAGAAAAAAATGAAAAAAAATTGACTTTATTTTTTTAAATGTATATTGTGTATATATAATGATGTGAACCTAACTTGGACAAGCCAGAATCAAAACGGGTTTATTAATTCTTTTGCCAAAAAAACACGAAAATAAGAATTAAGAAACTAAAAAGAATCTGGATAAACTATAATCAAATTTTGCTTACATGTGACATGAAGGTCACATGTAAACGGTTTTTATTAATTCTTTTACCACCAAAAGAACTGGTATCGAGAAGTTCATCAGCGAACGAAGCGAAGTCTGTTGCAACTTCCCACTAACAGAATTAAAAAACTAATGGGCATCCTTCATAAGTACTTTACACTTTCTGGAGCCACTTCCTATTTAATAGGGGTTTCCCAAAAAGAGTGTAAAGTACTTTTGAGGTGATATGAAGGATGCCAACTAATGTACTAAGGAGGTAAAATATCATGGATATGAACAGTATCTCTGGAGCAAGCCAATATTTAAACACCCCGAAGGCAGTGGCACCCCCTGGGGAAACTCTGCTGAAAGAACAAAATATTGAAGCATCAAAGAGTGATCTGGATCAAAAAAGCACAATTCTTGCACAGCAGGCTTTTCAGGTCAATATCACAGACGAGGCCCGGGAGCTTGCCTCGGACAAGAACAACCAGGAGATGCCTGTAGCTGGAAACAGCCTGCCATCTCAAAACAACAACGAGGAAGCGAGACAAATTGTCAATATCATTGCATGATTTATTAGTCAACAACCCCTGAGCTGCGAGACTCAGGGGGGGGGGGCTTGCCGGTTTTTATAAATATTCGAACCGGCACTTCAGTTTTGAAATCTATCATGCCGGTTATTAACTCAACTTTCTGGATTGTGCATGTCAAGGCCTGAACGTTGCGTGGGGTTTTGAGACTTTAACCAGTAAAATTAAGGTCAGAAAGTTGAGTTTATATGAAAGTCCTGGCAAACCAGGAATGTAACTTTCATCATTTGTTGTGTGCAGACT
>JAYEHB010000682.1:0-2943 GCA_034659375.1 Thermodesulfobacteriota bacterium | reverse complement strand
TCAATTAGAATGTAAAGAAACTTACGGGTACATTACAAAAAGCAAAAGAATTGAGCAGGAGTTAGAAAAATCTCATCATAATGATGCTTTTGTTATTGCCAACGGTTCAACTCAAACAAGGTGTAAAAAAAAAGGAGTAAGCCCAAAAAAACTGAACTTAATTAAATACGGCAAAGGATTAACTTTTGAGCTAACTCCAACATGATAGAACATGCTGATGTACTATCGACAATGGCTGATCTTAGAACCAAACCCCCGAATATGGCTTACATCCCCTACCCTGAAAGGATAGGGGTTTTACGCCATCCTTATAAAACAGAAATAAATTTTAAAGTGATATTATGAAAAACAGAACATTTATCTATTCAATCCCCTGGAACCTGGCCATCATTACCCTGGGCTGCATCATGGTTGGCATCGCAATAAAAGCCATTGTTTTACCACATGGAATGATCACCGGTGGTTTTTCCGGTTTTGGTCTTTTACTTTATTACTGTACCGGACAGTTAACGCCTGGATTGTGGTATCTAATCCTGAATGTGCCAGTGTTTATTATAGGCTGGAAATGGATCAGCAAACGGTTTCTTTTTTACAGTCTTTTCGGAACGGCTGTCCTGACAGCAGCAATTGACCTGATCTCATTTGAAATTATGTTTCATGATCCTATCCTGGCAGTTCTTTCCGGAGGCGTGCTTGTTGGTGCCGGTGCTGGTTTGATCTTTCACTCCCTGGGTTCTACCGGAGGAAATGATATCATCTCCATTCTTTTGAACCAGAAATACAATATACGTATTGGAACCTATACTTTTGTTTTTAATTTTGTTCTTTTTCTATTTAGTTTTGGCTCACTTAATATGGATCTGATTATTTACTCCATGGCCATGAGTTTTATATCCTCCCAGGTCATTGATTCTTTTTTAAGTATGTTCAACCAGCGAAAAATGGTGCTGGTGATATCCAAAAATTCAGAAGCTATTGCGAAAGAAATCATGACTAAGCTGAACAAAGGAGCAACCTTTCTGCATGGCCGGGGAGCCTATTCCGGTCGTGATAAGGATATCATTCTGTCAGTTGTGAGCAACTACCAGTTAAAACGCCTTGAAGAAGTTGTTTTCAATCTGGATCAGGAAGCATTTCTGATCACTGAAAATACCTTTAATGTTCTGGGAAGAGGATTTTCCAAAAGAAAGGTATATTGATTTAAGTACCCGATCAAAACTAATCCTAATAAAATCATCTAAAGAAAAATACCGGATTAATTTTGATTAGGGTTCTCTCAAAAATTAATTGTAAACTTGTAATGTTTACAATTAATGATATATTGTAAACTCAACTTTCGGACTTGTATTATCAGTGATAAAACCTGCTCCCCACGCAGTATCCACGCATTTTACTGACAATCCAGAAAATTGAGCTGTAAATATATTTGTTTTAAATATAATATTAGATTTGTTTTCATAATTTTTTGACAACTCTTTTATAAAAAAACCAGGATATTAAAAAATGAAAATTGGAATAATTGGACTTCCCCAGACAGGCAAAAAGACCCTGTTCCAAATCCTCACACAAAATGAGCTAAAAGAACATGCAGGAGCCATGGATCCTGTTCCTGGAACAGCAGACATCCTTGACACCAGATTTGATACTCTGGTTAACATCTATTCTCCCAAAAGCCGGATAAGAGCAAGGATTGATCTTGTTCTTTTACCAAAAATTGAGCAGGAGACAATTTCCAGGGGAGATATTTTTAGAGATATTGCTGATATGGATGCAGTATGCCATGTGGTGCGAGCCTTTAAAGATGAAGCAGTGTATCATGAAAAAGGCTCTGTAAACCCTGTGCGGGATGCTGAGATGGTAAGCTCAGAATTGATCATCCACGATCAGATATTTGTGGAAAAAAGAATTGAGCGCATACAAGAGACTTTAAAAAAGAAAAAAGATAAAGAACAGCTAAAAGAGCTGGCTCTCATGGAAAAAATGCAGAAACACCTTGAAAAGGAAAAGCCTTTAAGGCTCATGGAGCTTACTTTGGATGAAGATTTTATGATAAGAAGCTACCCCTTTATCACCAGAAAGGAGATGATCCTTGCCCTGAATGTATCAGAAGGTGATCTTGATGATACAACTCTTCTGGATAAATTCAAGGTTCAGTGTGAATCAAAGCAAATGGAGGCAATGCTGGTATCTGCCAAAGTAGAATCTGAGATAGCACTTCTTGATACTAAAGAAGAGAAAGCTGAATTTCTGGAGGAACTTGGCATTAAAGAGACTGCCCTTGGCACACTCACCAGGCTCTGTTTAAAAGCTCTTGGACAAATCTCCTTTTTTACCGTGGGAACGGATGAGGTGAGACAGTGGCTTGTGAAAAAAGACTCTGCTGCCCCTGTTGCAGCAGGAGTTATTCATTCAGATCTTCAAAAGGGCTTTATCAGAGCTGAAGTGATAAAATATGATGAACTCATGGAATTTGGGTCAGAGGCAGAATTAAAAAAGAACGGTAAAATGTATCTCCAGGGTAAAGACTATACAGTTGCTGATGGTGACATACTGAATATCAGATTTAATGTATAAGGTTTTCACCTTATATCCACAGGCACATCGAGGCCCCATCCGCTTCATAATTATTCGGATGGGGTGCTGTTTTTATCCTACCCCCCCTGCCTTGACAAAGTCCCTGAATTAGCGTGTCCTTTCGGTAAGCATGCGTGACTTGATTTTTTTTTAATGTTATATTACAGGTACTTTTGGTTTTCAAGGCTTTTATATCCTTAGTATATAGCGTATCCAGATCAGTAATGTTTAGCAGGATGACTCGATTACTTGAACAATCTTGAATGATGCAGTTCATATTCGTTGTCAGCCCAGGCAAATGATAATGATGGGGATTCAGCCATATTCCAAATTTACAATGATCTCTCTCACAGGGTAAGGAAGAGGTAA
>JAYEHB010000681.1:0-2945 GCA_034659375.1 Thermodesulfobacteriota bacterium | reverse complement strand
GGCCGAATATTTACGATAAAGGAGGGGATTATGGATAGATATCAAAGCATTGTAACTGTTGCAGCAGTTATTTTTGTATCACTGTTTATGTTTACACCTCCATCCCATGGTACAGACATTACAGAAAATAACATTATTTCAAAAGGGAATAGTGTCTTAAAAGATAACAGTCTTTCAGAGAATGGAGCAGTAATAGTTAAAAAAGCGTTTGATTATTATAGAGGTGCTGCATCGGTTTCTGTTATTGAGATGACAATTCATCGTCCTGACTGGGAGAGAACAATGAAAATCAAGGCATGGACAAGGGGAGCAGATGATTCACTTTTTAAAATAACAGCACCTTCAAAAGATAGAGGAAACGGCACTCTTAAAAAGGGGGAGGATATGTGGACATTCAATCCAAAGGTTAACAGAGTGATTAAGCTTCCACCTTCAATGATGTCCCAGGCGTGGATGGGGTCTGATTTTTCCAATAATGATCTTGCAAAGTCTGACACTATTGTAAGGGATTATTCCCACACAATAACAGATGTTAAAAAAAATAATGGCCTGAAAATTTATTATGTTGAATCCATTCCTCACCCCGAGGCACCTGTTGTATGGGGTATGTTAAAGTTTGAAATAAGAGAGGACGGCATAATGATCAGGCAGGGGTTTTATGATGAAGATAAACTTCTTGTAAAAGAGCTTGTTGCAACTGATATAAAGATGATGGGTGACAGACTTTTTCCCTGTTTCTGGAAAATTGCAAAAGCAGAATATCCTGATGAATATACAGCCATAAGATATTTTGAACTTGATTTTAAAGATTTTCTGCCGCCATCAATATTTACAAAGGCAGGATTGAAAAAAAAGATAAGGTGAGTTTTTATGTCAACAGATATAAAAATGGCATTGAGAAATATCTGGAGAAGTCCTGTAAGAACCATACTTACAATGTCAGCAATAGCATTTGCATCATTAATACTTGTATTTATGCTTTCGTTTCAGTTTGGCAGTTACGAGGCAATGGTAAATTCTTCTGTAAAAATTCATACAGGGCATTTCCAGATACAGGCAGAGGATTATAATGAGAAACAAAATATGCGTTTTGTAATTCTTTCGCCCGGAGAGATTGCAGCACAACTTGATAAGAACGAAAAAATTCAGGCATATACATTTCGAGCCAATGGTTTTTCTCTTGTCTCTTCAAAAAACAGAACAAGGGGTGTTCTTGTAACAGGTATTGATCCTGCAAGGGAAGCCTTGGTCTCAACAATTAAAACACTTGTAAAAAAAGGAGAGTATCTTGGTCCACAGGACAGAGATAAAGCACTTATAGGCAAACTTTTAGCAAGACATCTTAAGGTTGGTGTAAATGATGAATTAACAATACTGGGTCAGGGAAAAGATGGTTCCATTGCTGCATGCATTGTAACAGTAAAAGGGATTTTTTCTTCAGGTATTGATGAATTTGACAGGAGCACTATTCAAATTCCATTGGGTTATTTTAACGATATCTTTTATATGGATGGTTCTGTTCATGAAATCGTCTGTACAGTAGATTCTATTTATGATGTGAAAAATATTACAAAAGAACTTGAGAATGAACTTAAGAATGAACTTAAAAGCAACCTGACAGAAAATCAAAATTCCGGAAAAATTGTTGTGCTTGACTGGAAAGAGCTGCTTCCCGGGCTTGTCCAGGGAATACAGCTTGATCTTGTATCCGGGATAATTTTTTATGTTATTCTTATTCTTGTTGTGGCATTCAGTATTTTAAATACGTTTCTCATGGCTATTCTTGAAAGAACAAAAGAGTTTGGTGTTATGCTTGCACTGGGTGTTAAGCCTGGAAGACTTTTGAAACTTGTTTTAATGGAATCTACGTTCCTGACACTGACAGGAGTCATGATTGGTGGAATGCTTGGCTGTCTGCTTACATTATGGTTTCAAAACCATGGCATCAATCTTGCCGATGCATCTGAAATTCTTAAAGAGTATGGCATATCTGGCAGGGTGTATCCAAAATTATCGTTTGTTTCAGCTTTTGCAGGACCTTGTGCAGTACTTTGTATAACCTTGTGTGCAGCATTGTACCCTGCACTTAAAGTAAAAAAATTAACACCTGTTGAGGCAATGAAGAGTGTGTAAAAGGAGATAATATATGTATCTTCAACTTGCCTGGAGAAATATATGGAGAAATTCCAGGAGAACTTATGTCATCATAACCGCTGTAATCATTGGGGTATGGAGCATGGTTTTTTTAAGTGCTTTTTCCCGCGGTATGCTTGATAATATGCTTGAAAACGGAAAATCAGTATTGATCGGTGATATCCAGATACACCATAAAGATTACAGAGAGGATCCTTGTATTGATAACAGCATGGACCAACCTGACATGATCAGAGCCGTGCTTGAAAACAATCTTCCACAAGATGCAATGTGGACAGAGAGGATAAAAGTGAGTGCCTATGTCAGTAATGCCCGCCATTCTTCAGGAATAACTCTGGTTGGCATTGATCCGAAAAAAGAAGAGCAGATCTCTTTTATAGGAAAAAGCATTTTTAAGGGAGAGTATCTTAAAGAAAATGATGAAAGAGGCGTTTTTGCAGGTAAGGCTCTGCTTGATAAATTTGGTACCCAAATTGGTAAAAAACTTATTTTAATGGTAAGAGACAAGAATGGTGAAGTCGTGTCAAAAGCCTTCAGGATTCGGGGAATTTATAAGGCAGAGCTTGAAGCAACCGAAAAAAATTATCTCTTTATTACCATGCAGGGTGCATCAAAATTACTGAATATACAAACAGGGATATCAGAAATATCAATTGTTCTCCCGACTGGGAAAATGCCTGATGGAAAAAGTGTTGATACCTTTGCAGAAGAGCTTAAAGAAAAACTTGGTACAAAACAACAATACAGTGTTGAAACATGGAAGGAACTGCTTCCAATGCTTGAAGCTTATG
>JAYEHB010000680.1:0-12385 GCA_034659375.1 Thermodesulfobacteriota bacterium | reverse complement strand
TCCAAAAAAATTTTTCAATTGTTAAAATCACCTGTGCCTGCAACACCAAAAGATACATTACGTTCTATAATGCCAAGGTGTGATACAAACCAGGCAATTCTTGCAGAACCTGAAGAAGAAGCATTACATACTGTATTTTATTTTCCAGGATGCGGTTCTGAACGGCTCTTTTCAGATATTGGAAAAGCATCTCTCTACCTGCTTTTAAAAAACAGAACCAGGGTAATACTGCCGCCGCCTTTTCTCTGCTGCGGCTACCCTGCCAGGGTCAACGCCAGCACAGAGCAAAAGGGCAGAATCACTCTCCGGGATACAATAATATTTTCCCAGATAAGAGATATGTTCAATGATCTGAAATTTGATGCATGCATCATAAGCTGCGGAACCTGCCGTGAGTCCCTGGAAGAACTTGAGACAGGTGCTATTTTTGACTGCAAAATAATAGATATCAGCAGATTTATCATGAATATCAATGGTACAGTCAACTCTTCAAAAAAGTATCTTTACCATGCACCCTGCCATGACTCACTTAACGGGGAAGGTTTTGATATTCTCACTAAAGAGGCAGGATTGACCGTTGAGCAGATCCCCCATTGCTGTTCAGAGGCCGGAACCATGGCTATCTCCCGGCCTGACATCTCCAATGCAATGCTTGAGAGAAAAAAGGAAGCCATCAGATCTGTTACAGGAACAAGAGAAGCAATGACCACAATGCTGACCAACTGCCCGTCATGTATTCAGGGACTTGGCCGAAACAGTGACCTCAAGGTTAACCCTGTTCATATATCCACAGAACTTGCTGAACTTACAAATAAAGAGCAGTGGAAAAAAGAGCTTAAGGAACTTATGAAAAATTGTGAGATAATTACCTTTTAACAACTAACGCGGGAAACCCGCAACCCAGTTGCCGTTCCTCATTTTCTTGTTTTTTTAACAGAAACTGAGGAATAAGGCACTAACTGTACATTATCAATTAAACTATGAACCTGATACTGTTATTTAAAAAAGATTTTATTGATTCACAAAGAGTAAGAATTACCGGCAGAAGGCTGGAACATGTCAAAAAGGTTCATAAAGCATCAAAAGGTGACACCTTGGAAGTTGGGCTGATAAACAGTAACATGGGAACAGGCGAGGTGACAAAAATCACCTCATCATCCCTTGAAATGGATGTGATACTTACAAAACAGCCCCCTGCCCCAATTCCTCTGACACTTATTCTTGCTCTTCCACGGCCTAAGATGTTTAAAAGGATTCTCCAGACAATTACAACCCTTGGGGTAAAAAAAATATATCTCATAAATTCATGGAGGGTGGAAAAAAGCTTCTGGAAAAGCCCTGCCATGGAAAAAGAGAACCTTGAAAAAGAGCTTATCCTTGGGCTTGAACAGGCCAAAGATACCATGATGCCTGAAATTTTCATAAAACGTCTGTTTAAACCCTTTGTAACAAAGGAACTGCCCAAAATTGCAAAAAACAGCCTTGCTCTTACAGCCCATCCAAAAACAGAGTTACTCTGTCCAAGGAATGTCAAACAGGATACAATGCTTGCCATGGGCCCTGAAGGAGGATTTATTGATATTGAAATAAAAACATTTGAAAGAGCAGGATTTAAAACCGTAAGCCTTGGAAAACGGATACTCAGGACAGAAACAGCAGTGCCGGTTCTGATCTCCCGATTATTTTAATAACCGGCCAGTTAATTGAAAATTGAAAATTGAAAATTGAAAATTGAGAATTGAGAATTGATAATTGATAATTGATAATTGATAATTCATAATTCATAATTCATAATTCATAATTCATAATTCATAATTGATAATTGATAATTGATAATTGATAATTGATAATTCATAATTCATAATTCATAATTCATAATTCATAATTCATAATTCATAGAAAATGCATAAACTAATTGATAAATATCTGGACCACCTTGCCATTGAAAAGGGAGTTGCAGCCAACACCATGGAGTCATATTCCAGGGATCTTTTAGAATATGCTGATTTCCTTGAAAACAATCAGATATCAGATATCAAAAGGCCTGATACAACAGCAATCTTAAGTTGGCTTGTCAATCTTACAAAAAATGGGCTTTCTGCAAAATCAAGGGCAAGACATCTTATAACCTTAAGAGGTTTTTACAAATTTCTCATCCAGGAAAATCTGACAAATGTAAATCCTTTAAAAAACATTAATATTCCAAAAACAGGTCTCCATCTTCCTGAAACCATCTCCATAAAGGAGGTGAAAAACATGCTTGATATACCGGACCAGACAAAGCCAAGGGAACTGCGTAACGCAGCAATGCTGGAAATATTGTATGGTGCAGGACTCAGGGTGTCTGAGCTTATCAGTATGAAGGTGCAGGATGTTAACTTAGATGCCTGTTTTGTCAGAATATTTGGCAAAGGCTCAAAAGAGAGAATTGTTCCCATTGGCTCTTTTGCCAGAAAAATAACCTTAAAATGGCTTACATCAGCAAGACCTGTTCTGCTCAAAGGATATTCCAGCAGATATCTTTTTGTGGCAAGAGCCGGAAAACCCATGACAAGACAGGGATTCTGGAAAATAGTAAAAAAATACGCATTAAAGGCAAAGATATCAAAAAAAATTACTCCACATACCTTTCGTCACTCATTTGCCACACATCTTCTTGAGGGAGGAGCAGATTTAAGATCTGTCCAGACAATGCTTGGCCATGCAGACATATCAACCACCCAGATATATACCCATGTTTCCCATGAGTATATTATAGAAATGCATAAAAAATATCACCCAAGAGGATAAAACTCTTGCCCTTTTCCAAAATTCATTTTCAAAAATATGGTCGAAAATTGTGGGATCAAAATTAAGGCCGAAAAATTGAATTATCAAATTTCAGTTGATTCAATAAGAAATTTGATCTATCCTCTCTTCCCATGAATATATTAAAATTTTCAATTCCTGAAGTTTTTTTTGGACGTGAAAGCATTAAATACACAGGAACTTGTGCCAGACGTCTTGGAGGGGAAAAAATATTTTTTGTATCTGATCCAGGTCTTGAAAAAACCGGTTGGATTGATATGGTTTTTGAAATCCTGGATCTGGAAAATATAAAATATATGTATTACTCCAATGTAGATTCAAATCCCAAGGACTGGCAGATTAAGGAAGGGGCAAAGCTTTATAGAGAAGAGAAGTGTGATATTGTTATTGCCCTTGGTGGTGGAAGCCCCATGGATGCAGCAAAAGGTATTGCCCTTGTGGTCAGCAATGGAGGGGATGTTCATGATTATGAAGGGGCAAATCGTATTAAGCTCCCCCTTCCCCCAATGATTTTTATTCCATCTACAGCCAGCAGCGGTGCGGACATATCCCAGTTTGCCATTATTACTGATGTAAAGCGTAATGTTAAAATGTCAATAATCAGCCGCACACTGGTGCCCAATATTTCCATTATTGATCCAGTACTTTTAACAACCAAAACAGAAGAGTTGATAATTGCTGCAGCACTTGATGCTTTAACCCATGCCATTGAAGCCTATGTTTCTCTTATAGCCATGCCTTTTACTGAAACCCAGTCTCTTCAAGCAATTGAGCTTATTCTTAAAAATCTTGTGCCAGCGGTTGAAACCAGGTCCCTGGATCACCTTGAGCAGTTGAGCATTGCAGGCACTTTTTCTGCCATGGCTTTTAGTAATGCAAGCCTTGGCATGGATCATGCCCTTGCCCATTCCATAGGAGGTATCAATGATGTTGCCCATGGTCTCATCCATCCAATACTTCTGCCCCATGTCATGGAGTATAATCTTCCAGCCTGTGAAGAAAAAATTGCAGATATTGGAAAGATTATTCTGGGAAAATCCATGGGTAACTCCAAAGCCACAGCAGAGGCTGGTATTGAAAAGCTTGAACAGTTTTTTCATCTCTTTAAGGTTTCCACCAGATTAAGGGATATTCTTCCCAATGCTTCAGTTTTGCCAAGGATTTGTAAAATGGCGGTTAAAGATTCCTGTTTATTGAGCAATCCCAGAAGTGCCACAGAAAAAGATATGATGAAAATCTGCAAAAAGGCATGGTAATGACAACACTTGAAGATATTGTCGGACTTGAACATACAAGACTCCTGTTCTTTGGAGAACTTAATAAAAAAATCATTGAACTCCAGGCTGCAAATATGGAGCTTGAGCAGAAACGATTAAAAATCCAGGCTATTCTTGACAGCATAACCGATGTCATGGCTGTAGTTTCAGCAGATTTTAGAATTCTCTCTGTGAATCATATTTTTTTTAATATTTTTCAGTTTAAAGATCCCCAAGGTTTTTTTTGCTATGAAATTTTCAGAAAAAAGGATGCCATCTGCAGAGACTGCCCCTTGATCACTGCCAGACAAAACAACTATATCTGCCGCAGACAGCTTGCCATGCCTGTCCATGGAAAAACATGTCAATTTGAAATTACAGTCTCCCCTCTTCACAAAATAGATGGCAGAAAGGATGATTTTCTGCTGCTCATGCGTGATATAACAAAGGAAAAAGAGTATGAGGCAAATTATCTCTATTCTGAAAAAATGGCAACCATTGGAGTTCTTGCATCAGGAGTTGCCCATGAAATCAACAACCCTCTGACAGCTGTAAGTGGTTTTTCAGAAGGTCTTAAACGGCGTATTCCAAGACTTGAAAAATTGTTAAAAGATAGCGGTAATGATGATCTTATTGAAGATTTTAAAGAGTACACAGAGACTATTTTAAATGAATGCAACAGATGCAGGGATATTGTTAAAAGCCTTTTAACATTCAGTCCAAGGAGAAAAGCAGAATTTTCTTTAATTGACTTAGGAGAACTCCTGGCAGATGTTTTAAAATTGATTCACTACAGGCTGAAACTTTTTAAGATAGATCCTCTCCAACTGGAACTGGATAATTCCTGTTTAAATGTAATGGGAATTGCTGCAGAGCTTAAACAGGTGATGATTAATTTACTGTTTAACGCCTTTGATGCAATTGCCGAAGGGGATACAATTACCATTGCCACAAAAAGAGAGAATGAATGGATTGTTTTTTCGGTAAAAGATACGGGACAGGGCATTCCTGATAAAGATCTTGATAAAATTTTTGATCCTTTTTTTACCACAAAAGCCCTGGGAAAAGGTACAGGCATTGGCCTTGCCGCATGTTACAATATCATTAAACAGCATAATGGTGATATTACCGTTGAAACCCGGAAAAATATCGGTACAACGTTTTATATGAAATTGCCCTGTCTGGACAAAAAAATATGACTCAAAAATCAGAAACCATAAATATCCTGGTTGTTGATGATGAAAAATCAATACGCAGGTTAATTGAAAAAGAGATCTCTTCTCTGCGAAGAACTGTTAAAACAGCAGGCAGCAGAACAGAGGCTATTAATGCAATCAAAAAATTATCCTTTGATATTATTATTCTGGATATACGCCTGCCCGATGCAAATGGAATTGAGCTTATGGAGGAATTACAGGCAGAAATTTCTCTTGTCAAAGTTATTTTGATCACAGGGTTTGGAGATGTGGATGACGCTGTTGAAGCCATGAAAATGGGGGCATATGATTATATCACCAAACCATTTGATTTAAACAGGCTGGAGGTTGTAATTGAAAAAGCTTATCAGCAGGTATCCCTTGAAAGAGAAAACATCATTCTGCGGCACAGGCATAAACAGGAAAAAAAAATCCCCATGCATCTTGTGGGGCAATCTTCTGCCACAAATCATCTTCGTTTTATGATTGACAAGGTTGCACCCACCGGGGTCTCTGTTCTCATTTCCGGCGAAAGTGGAACCGGAAAAAATGTTGCAGCAAAGTTGATTCACAGTCAAAGCATGAGAGCAGGTATTCCTCTTATTACCAAAAGTTGTGCAACCCTGCAGTCGGAATTGATGAGAAGTGAACTGTTTGGCCATAAAAAGGGGGCATTTACAGGTGCTGACAAATCAGAGGAAGGATTGCTTGCAATTGCCGATAAAGGCACCCTTTTCCTGGATGAAATAGGGGATCTTCCCCTTAATGTTCAGCCTTCATTTCTCAGACTTCTTGAAAATCAGACATTTCGCAGGGTTGGTGAAAAAAATGAAAAACAGGTGGATATCCGTTTTATTTTTGCCACAAACAGGGAGCTTCAAAAGGAAGTTGAGGCAGGTAGATTCAATGAGGCTCTTTACCACCGGATAAATGTTTTTAATATAAAAATTTTACCTCTACGGAAACGTAAGGAGGAGATCCCGGTGCTGGCAAAATATTTTCTTGGTCAGCTTCAACCCAATAACGATAACTACAAAATTTCAAAAAAAGCAAAACAGCTTCTTCTAAAGTATAACTGGCCCGGAAATGCACGTGAACTTTACAATGTAATTGAAAGAGGCATGATTCTTTCTGAAAATAAAATAATAACAGAACAGACTCTGCCTTTTGAACTTTTGGAATCATTTAATGAAGATCGCTGTGACAACCCGTTCTCTTCCTTAGAGGAAATAGAACAGTGTCATATAAAAAAAGTACTTGAATATACTGACGGACATCGTGCAAAAGCTGCTAAAATCCTTGGAATCAGCAGAAAGACACTCTACCGCAGGCTTTCTGTAGAGATGATCAAATGATAAATAAAAAAAAAGGACAATACCATAACCTGGACAAGCCAGAATCCAGACGAATTGCTTAATTCTTTTGCAAATTTGAGGGGTCAGGCCTGACCCCATTTTCGACGTTTTCGACCTGCAAACTTGATCATCGAGTTGCAAGGGCAACCACAGGGGGTTGCCCCTACTGGTTTGACAGGACTTTCATATAAAAAACAGCTAAAAACTGTTAGCTGTCCACCAAAATCATAAAATTTTTCGGGCAATCACTGTTTATGCAAATGTTTTAGCCTTTTGCAGATCATCTTCTGTGAAATCCCATGTTACATCATGGGGTGCAAAATTTTCCAGAAACATTTCAGGTAGCTGATCATCTTTTTGGGTAAAACCGGCTCTCAGGTTAAACTCATTTTCATTTTCAAGTATTGAGATACCAAGAGCTGCAACATCATCGGTTGTTAAAGAAATTCCATACTGTGCATTGAGCATATCTACAATCAATTGAACGCCATTCTCCGCATCCAGTACAGGAAAGGCAACAAAAAGGCATAGTCCTGTGGCATCAATGGCAGCAGTGGCGATTTGAAGATTTTTTGACAGATCTACCTGACCCTGCTTCTTTAATGGATCAATTGTGCCTCCAACACCCAGAATATTGGCTGTAACTGCATAACCTGCAGTATGATCAGCTCCCTGGGGTGTGGTGGCATATGTAACTCCAACACCTTTAACAGCTCTTGGATCATAGGCTGGAATCGCCTGTTTTTTAACTGTTGGAATTCGATCAATACCAAAAGCCTGGCCTGCAAAAGCTGCTCCATTTCCAATTATTCTGCCCATGGGATCCTGGGTACCGACTTTTTTCAGCAGCTCAATTGCACCCTTTGCATCACCCCACTCAATTATACCCGCCTCCATGGCAAGACCTATGGTAACTCCGGTATCTATGGTATCAATACCAACATCATCACAAATAGCGTCCATTCCGGCTATGGCATCAAGATCACTTATAAGTGTATGAGCTCCAAAGGCCCAGATCGTCTCATATTCAAATCCTGAAGTGACAACATTACCATCTTTGTCATTGTAGCACTGGGAGCATTTGATAATACATCCAGGATGACATCCTTCTTTGACAATACCTTTTCTCTGGCGTATAAGTTCAGTCATTTTTTCGCCGGAAATATCCTTTGCATGTTCAAACCTTCCTGAACGGAAATTTTTTGTGGGAAGTGCTCCTGCTTCATTGAGGATATTAATAAGCACTGCAGTCCCGTATTCACCCAGGCCTTCACCTGAAACAGGATGGTCAGCAATGATTTTTGTCCATGCTTTATTGGCAGCTTTAAATGCTTCAGGGTCAGCAATGGCTACTTTATCGGCATTTTTATCATCCACTACAATGGCTTTTATTCTTTTTGAACCAAACACAGCTCCCATGCCGCCGCGTCCTGCTGCACGACCAGGCCTGCCATTGGGGTCGGCAATCTGAATACTTGCAGCTGAAAGCCGTTGTTCTCCTGCAGCTCCAATGCACATGACGCCTGTTTTTTCCCCATATTTTTTCTGCAGGGCTGCAATGGCTTTGTTTGTCCCCATTCCCGCATATTCCGCCCCAGATTCTATTTTGACAGAATCTTTAGTTATCACAATAACAGAAAATTCTTCATCAGACTCTGGCTTGTCTTCTAAAACAACAGCTTTAATCCCGAGTTTCGCAAGTTTCTGGGAAACTGTGCCTCCGGAATTACTCTCTTTAATTCCTCCTGTAAGCGGGGATTTTGCACCCACTGACAAACGTCCTGAATTAGTGGCAGGAGTTCCGCTTAACAGTCCAGGTGCAATAACAAGTTTATTGGATTTACCAAGAGCATGACAGGTTGCAGGAACCTCATCCAAAATTATTTTTGAAGTGATTCCTCTTCCACCAAGAGTCATGAGCTCTTCAGCAGGTGTCTCATAGGTATGAGTCTTATTTCTGGTGCTAATCCTGATTATTTGTGACATTTTAATTCTCCTATAAAAAAATTATCAGTTAAGGAGCACTGATCAATGATCAATGATCAATGATCAGTGTTGAAATATGTGCCCTTTGGTACAACGCCTAAGACGAGTGAAAAGGCAAGATAATGACAATAACGAAAGCCTGATCCCACCCACTGGTTTTGTATATACTCGGATAAATTTCTTATAGTGCTGCAGTATAAATTGCTATAACATCATCCAGAGTCGGACGTCTTGGATTTGTCAGACCACAGGCATCTTTTTGAGCATTTTCTGCCATAATGGTAAGATCTTCTTTTTTCACACCAAGTTCAGTTAGGTTTGCCGGGATATGAACATCTTTTGCAAGGGTCTGAATTGCTGACAATGCTTTTTCAGCTGCATCACGTGTGGATAGCCCCTCGATATTTTCACCCATTGTTGCTGCAACATCTGCAAATCTCTCCAATCTGGCTATTAAATTATATCTGGAGACATGGGGCAACAGAATTGCATTGCACACACCATGGGGCAGGTCATAAAATCCGCCAAGCTGATGGGCCATTGCATGTACATGGCCAAGGCTTGCATTGTTAAATGCCATTCCTGCAAGATATTCAGCATAGGCCATTTTGTCCCTGGCTTCAAGATCTTCTCCATTTGCAACTGCCTTTCTTAGATATTGTGAAATCAGTTCAATGGATTTAAGAGCACATGTGTCTGTTATGGGTGTTGCAATAGTTGAGACATAGGCTTCAATGGAGTGTGTAAGTGCATCCATTCCTGTTGATGCAGTAAGGGCAGGCGGCATTCCAACCATTAAGAGAGGATCATTGATGGCAATAGTCGGAGTTGTACGCCAGTCAACGATCGCCATTTTAACTTTTCTTGACGTATCTGTTATAATGCAGAATCGTGTCATTTCACTGCCCGTGCCAGCCGTTGTATTAATAGCAATAAAAGGAGGCATATTTTCTGTTGACTGGTCAACACCTTCATAGGCATGAATTGTTTTGCCGTTTGTTGCAACAATCCCAACCCCTTTTCCGCAGTCATGGACACTACCGCCGCCAAGTGTGATGATCATGTCACAACCGTTTTCTTTGTATTTTGCAAGACCTTCAGCAACATTGTTGTCTGTGGGATTCGGTATTGCTTCGTCAAAAAGAACTATATCCAGACCTGTATCTTTTTTAATTAAATTAACAATTTGTTCCGTAAGCCCTGCTGCTGTAACGCCTTTATCTGCTACCAGAAAAGGTTTTGTGCCGCCCAATGTTTTGATCTGATCTCCCAATGTTTTATGGGCACCAATACCCATGAGTGAAACTGTAGGAATAAAAAATCCATAAACCTGTTCGTCTGCCATGCTTATACTCCTTGTAAATTATTATTAAAAAAACATCTCTTGCCAAAACAATTTCATATTTTTGAAACAATCTCATATTTTTGAAATTGTTTGTTTATAGTAAGAGCAAAAAAAATGCCGGACTGAGTTTTTTGTAATTTTTTAAAGAAATAAAAAAAAGCTTGGCGGGTAATATATTGATTTAACAGATTATTTTCTATTTTTAAAATTTGTTTTTAGATTAAAAAGAGATATTATAGACACAACACCATAAATTTTTTAAAACAATATCGGGGCAGAATGTCCCGTCATATATATTGAGCTGTGTCATTCTGCCCTTAAAATAATTGTAAGCGTTTACCATAAGGACTTGCAAAATATTTCGGCATCCTTCATATCACCTCAAAAGTACTTTACACTCTTTTGGGGAAAGCCCTTATTAAATAAGGAGTAGCTCCAGAAAGTGTAAAGTACTTATGAAGGATGCCAATATTTCCATGGAAACCATTAATCAACAAAAAGATCAACAAGTTCAAATTTTTCAACATCCACAAGTCCCTTGTCTGTTATTTTTAACTTAGGAATAACAGGAAGAGCCAGAAATCCGAGAGCCATAAATGGATCTTTTAATGGAGAACCAATTTTTTTTGCAGCTAAAATGATTTTTTCCATGGATTCATTTACCTCTGTAAGAGATTTTTCTGACATAAGACCTGCAACGGGCAGGGCAAGTGATTCCATGATCTCATTGTCACAGGCCACTGCAAAGCCGCCTTTCATATCAACCACAGCTTTAACAGCCTTTATCATGTCGGCATCATTTGTGCCTGCAACAATTATATTGTGGGAATCATGGGCAACACTTGAAGCAATGGCACCCCTTGTAATACCGAGACCTGTTATAAAACCTTTTCCTGTACCTGCTTTTCCTGAATATCTTTCAATTACTGCAATTTTTATTATATCCTGTTGAGGATTGGCAGCTGCATTGCCTTGTTCTTCAGAAATATCCATGATTTTATGCCCTGTTACCACTTGATCAGGCAGAACCTCAATCACTCTTATTTTGTTTGATTTAAAAGGAATTATAAGATCAATTCTGGTGATATCAAGATTCATGGATTGAGGATATGAAACAGAATATGATGCTGCATCGGAACAAAATCTGCCATTTTCTGCTGCCAGACGACCTTTTGCATATACCTTTTCAGGGTATATATCATTGAGATCTTTAAACAGAACAAAATCCGCTCTTCTCCCCGGAGCAATAGCTCCAATATTCCTGATACCAAAATAATCTGCAGGATTAATGGTGGCCATCTGTATGGCCCTTACAGGATCAATGCCTGCTTTAACAGCCTTGCGGATAATATGATCAATATGACCCTGTTTCATAATCTCTTCAGGATGTCTGTCATCAGTGCACCACATCATTCTGCACCAGGTATGATCATCTATGGCAGGAACAAGTGCTGTAAGATTTTTTGCACAGGTTCCTTCCCTTACCATGATGTGCATTCCAAGCCTTAATTTTTCCATGGCCTCCTGGGGAGTTGTACATTCATGGTCACTTAAAATGCCTGCTGCTGCATAGGCAAAAAGCTCTTTTCCGGTTAATCCAGGAGCATGGCCATCAACAGGTTTACCAGATTTTTCTGCAGCTCTTATCTTTTCCATTACATCCGGATCTGTATAAATTACGCCGGGATAATTCATCATCTCTGCCAGGGCTTTAATTTCATCCTTTAAAAGCATGGAAGCTGTCTTTTCAGCATCAAGCAGAGCACCTGAAGTCTCCATGTTTGTTGCCGGAACAGATGACGGCATGGCAAATAAAATATTCATCAGCTGATTTTCAGCTGATTTTATCATGTATTCTATGCCTTTAATACCAAGGACATTGGCTATCTCATGGGGATCAGCAACAATTGTTGTGGTACCACAGACAATGACAGCCTTTGCAAATTCTGCTGGAGTAACCATGGAACTTTCTATGTGAACATGTGCATCCACAAAACCAGGCGAGAGATATAATCCTTTAAGATCGATCTCTTCTTCTGCATCATATCTTCCAAAACCGCAGATATAACCGTCTTTGACAGCAATCTCATCCTGGATGATTTCACCTGTAAAAACATTGATGATTTTTCCATTGCAAAACAGTGTATCAACTTTTTTTCTGCCGGCTGCAGACTCTATTTTATCTTTAATATCCATAATATAACCCTGTTTTAACCCTGTTTTAACCCTGTTTTAACCCTGTTTTAACCCTGTTTTAACCCTGTTTTAACCCTGTTTTTCAAAACTACGTCCAAATATACTTTAATCATGAGAATTTTATAAAGATGGCGTAAAACCCCTATCCCTTCAGGGTAGGGGATGTAAGCCATAAGTTAAAAGTGTTCTTCAGCCTGTACGTTTTTTTGAAGAACACAAGTTCAGTTTCAGCAGTACAGGACT
>JAYEHB010000679.1:0-2972 GCA_034659375.1 Thermodesulfobacteriota bacterium | reverse complement strand
GTAGATGGCTGAGCTATGAGGATCTGGCTGCACAAAAAAAGGCATTGGATATTTATTCTTCCAATTATTTTTATGAACCTGAAATCAGAACTGGAATTGCACTTTCAGGGAAAAACAGAGCGGTAAGAGAATCTCATCTTTATTCCTTTACCCATTCCAGGCTTAAAAACGGATTTAAAATGGCAGCAGCAGTAAAATATAATGGCACCCCCCTTTTAAAAGAGAGGGGAATAATAAAAACCGGCGGAGAACAAAGAATTTCCAGATATGAAAAAATGGAAACAAATCTGCAGTTTGATGACAGTTCACCAGGGAAATTCATGAGTCTTTGTCCTTTAAAAATCAAAAAAGACATTGAAGATAAATTGATTTCAACAGGCAGGATTTTATATACAGGCGGCTGGGATTTAAAAAAAGGGTTTCACAAACCCATGCGTCCCTTTTATCCTGCCGGCACAGTGTTTTCAGAAAATATAAACAATACCCTTATTAAAATTGAGGAGAATGTATAATGGTCAACAAAGAATTCATGTCAATCTGTTCCCTATATTCAATTTCACCGGTTCATGCAGGCAGCGGAACGTCAACCAGTGCTGTGGATCTTCCCATTCAAAGGGAAAAACATACAAACTGGCCGCATATCCAGGCATCTGCGGTTAAAGGTGCCATGAGAGCGCAGTTTAGAAATGTGTATGAAACCGAAGATGATTTTATCGCTCAGATAAACACCATCTTTGGCTCGGATGAACAGGACGGCTGGAATAAAAATGATGAATCTCAACCGGGTCAGATATCTGTATCCGATGCTAAACTGTTTGCCTTTCCTGTAAGGTCAAATATGTCACCTTTTATAAGTGTTACTTCCCCTGCAGTTTTAAAACGGCTCAGCAATGATCTTTTGTTTGCCGGACTGGATACATTTGAACAGGTAAAGATTTCTGAAACAGAAAAAGCCGTATGCCTGAAAGGTGATGTAAGCGGAAAGATCATACTTGAAGATATCGTCATTGACTGCAGTGAAACAAAGAAAATTGACATCATTAATAAAATGTTTCCTGAAATAGACAACCTGATAATTGTTTCTGATTTGGTTTTTGACCATATTGTTTCCACCTGCACAGAAATTCAGACCCAGATAAAAATCGACAAGGATAAAGGTACCGCCGTTGACGGTGCTTTAAGATATGAAGAACTTCTGCCGTCTGATACGTCCATGTATGCGCTTGTTTACAGTGAAAACCAGGCCATAGACAAAACTTTTAAATCTACAATCAAAGATTTTATCCAGATCGGCGGGGACTATACCCTTGGCCGCGGAATTTTCAGAATCACATGGAATAAAGGAGACAGATCATGAAACATTTTACAACCCTGGGTCAGGAAAGATCAAAATTTGCCCTTGAAAAGGTGTTAAATATTAAAAATTCAAGTTTTGCCTCTGAATTCAGAACCTTTTCAGCCGGAGCCCCCTCCATGATTCTGCAGAACGGATTTGGCCATGCCCTTGCCTTCTGGTGTGCCAAAAAAAAATCTCATTTTGATGAAATGTTTGAAATTGTAAGACTATGGCTCAATGAAAAAAATTATCTTCAAAGCAGTGATAAAGAAAAATTTTTTAACAACATTTCCAGTGTAAGTCAATCAGATTATCTTTCTGCACAAAAAGAAACAATGAACCTGCTTGAATGGGTAAAAAGATATGCTCACTCTTTTATTGAAAAAAAAGACAAAGATTAAAGGAGTCTTCAAACTATGGCTTATTACCCTTTGAATTCAGATCTGCAGGATCAGATGACCCATTTTGACAGAGGTAATTTTTCTCTCTGGTATAACAAATTCATTCCATTAAGTTCTGCATCACAGCTTGACCCCTGTGATAACTCAGGGGTTAAAGATAAATGTATCAATTTATACAAAAACAGATATCTGGATGTTTCAAAAAACACGGCTTTAAAAGATCTGCTTCAGAAAAAGCACAATTATCAGATCCACCTGTGTAATATGTTTGAAAATTCAGGATATAAAACAATTACAATAAAGGCAGCACTTTTATCTCCTATTATCCCTGGCATTGGAGAAAGCCATCCGTCAGAAACGTCCCTTGTTTTTGATCATACCATGGGAATTCCCTATATTCCGGCTTCGTCAATAAAAGGGATAAACCGGTATTCCCGGGCTGTTGAGTATGTTATTGAAACAGAAAAATCGCCTTTTTTAGATGAAGATGAAGATACCCCTGCTGAAGAATCTCTTATTCCATTGTTTTTCGGATCACAGACAAAAAAAGGAGATATTGTTTTTCTTGATGCCTATCCAGTCCATATCCCTGAGCTGAAAGAAGACATAATGAATCCCCATTATCCCCAATATTATGGAACAGACGGCAGCAGTACTATAAAGCCGCCTTCGGATACAGAAAACCCCGTACCCATAAAATTTCTTGCCGTTAAAGAAGGTGCTGAGTTTGTTTTCAGGATTTTATACAGAACTGAAAAAACAGACATTTATTCAAAAGACCAGATCAATATTAATGAAAAAATTAGAAACTTTTTTAAACGATCCCTTACAGAAGAAGGAATTGGTGCGAAAACCTCCCTTGGATACGGCCGTTTTGAGATTCAGGGGTATGAAGAGCCACAGGAACTGAAAAATTCATTTGATAATTACCTGTCTGAATTTTTAAATGAAGAAGAAAAGTTTCAAAAAAAGATGAATGATTTTATAAAATTTGTAAATAAAATTAATAAAAACCAGAAACCCCAGATTAATTCAAAATTTGACGAATGGCAAAGAGATGAAAAATTAAAAGAGTCTCAGGAAATTGCCAGAGCTTTTCTTCCTCTGGTTAAAAAGAAGAAATCAAATAAAGATTTTACAAAACAGTATCTTATTTTAAAAGAAATTCTTAAAACCGATAAAATTTCTGAAAACGCTGGCGAAAAGTCTGAAAACACTGAAAAGACCTCTGAAAA
>JAYEHB010000678.1:0-2975 GCA_034659375.1 Thermodesulfobacteriota bacterium | reverse complement strand
TTCATAATTCACAATTCACAATTCATAATTCATAATTCATAATTAATAATTAATTAAAGGAACTTTTTTGAAACCAAAAATAGAAAAAAATGAGATTCTTTTTGGCATACATTCTGTCTTTGAGGCGTTAAAGGCTGAAAAAAGAGAGGTTTTTCAGCTATTTATATCTGAAGACCGCACTCTATCCAGAATAAAAAAAATTATTGATGCCGCAGAAAAGAAAAATATTCCTGTCAGATTTGAAGAGTCTGCCTCTCTTGATGAGATGACAAAGGATGGAAAACACCAGGGTGTTGCAGCAAAGGTTGGCTTTTTCCCCCTTAAACAAGTTGATGCAGTTTTTAAAAATATAAAACATGATTCTGAAAACAGATTTATTCTGATAATAGAGAGTCTTGAAGACCCCCATAATTTTGGTGCACTCATAAGAACAGCTCTTTGTGCAGGAGTTGATTTTATAATGATTCCAAAGGATCGTGCTGTTTCTCCATCTTCTTCAGTTTCAAGGGCTTCAGCAGGAGCCATGGAGCATGCTGATATCTCTTTGATAACAAATACAGTCTCTTTACTGAAAAGATTGAAAAAAATGGGATTCTGGGTGGCAGGGCTTGATTCATCGGGTGAAACACCGCTTTTTAATGCTGATCTTACCGGTAATCTTGTTCTTGTTGTGGGTGGTGAGCATAAAGGTATAAGACCCCTTGTAAAAACAGAGTGTGATTTTCTTGTCTCTCTGCCCCAGAAGCCAGGAGTTACTTCATTGAATGCTTCTGTTGCAGGTGGCATTGCAATGTATGAGGTGCTGCGCCAGAGAGATTTTATGTCTTGAGGGGATGGTCTAAGGGTTTGCTCAATGCAGATTTAAATGGAGCATTGAACATAATTAAAAAAGTAGTTCCTGAAGCTCTTGAAAACTTAAGATACTGTAAATCGTTAAGTGTTTGCCCCGTTTGAACGTGAGGATGAGGATGCCCTGTGAACGCTTACCATTGTTGTTGTGGCAGATTGTTCTGCCATGGCCGTTTTATATGAAACTCCGTTTAACTAAACCGTAGTTTCATGCTTTGTTGTGGGCAGAACGATATGTAAAGAGCTCCGGCCATGCCGGTTATATGAAAGTCCTGGCAAACCAGGAGTGTAACTTTCATCATTTGTTGTGTGCAGACTTAGACCACCAAGGCTGCCCATGGCAGTTTATATGAAAGTCCTTTTAACTATTGTAATCAAATGACTTTCATTCTTTGTTGTGGCCGATGCGGTAACCATGCTCCGGCCATGCCGGTTATATGAAAGTCCGTCCAAACGACTGCAATGATAGACTTTCTAAATTTGGTTTCTGCCCTTTAGGGTATTGTGGCCGATGCGGAAACCACGCTCCGGCCGTGCCGGTTATAAATAAGGAGTAAAGTATTAAATGAGTGAACTTATCACATTGGATTCTCATGGCAAACTTGTTGTGCCTGATTTTCCTCAAATACCCTTTATTGAAGGGGACGGCATTGGAGCTGATATCTGGAAATCCGCAGAAACTGTTTTTGACACTGCTGTTAAGGCTGCATATAATGGGGGAAAAAAAATTGACTGGCTTGAGATTTATGCCGGTGAAAAAGGTTTTAAAAAAACAGGAGAATGGCTCTCTGATGATGCCTTGAACATCATTGAAGAGCACAGGGTGGCAATTAAAGGCCCCCTTGCAACTCCTGTTGGAAAGGGCATGAGAAGTCTTAATGTGAAAATCAGACAGACTCTTGATCTTTATGCATGTATCCGTCCTGTAAAATATTATCCTCCTGTTCCAACTCCTGTAAAAGAACCTGAAAAAGTAGATATAACAATATTTAGGGAAAACACTGAAGATCTTTATGCAGGTATTGAGTGGGATTCAGGCTCTGTGGAGGCTGAAAAAATTCTGAAATTCATGAAAGCAGAGATGAATCAGGATATTTTATCAACTTCATCCATTGGTATTAAGCCCATGAGTCCTGAAAAGACAAAAAGAGTTGTTTTAAGGGCTGTTGAGTATGCTCTTAAAAATTCCCTGGCCAGTGTTACTCTCATGCATAAAGGGAATATAATGAAATTTACCGAGGGCGGTTTTAGAAAATGGGGTTATGAATCAGCTCTTGAAAATTTTAAAGATCAGGTTGTTTTGGAAAAAGAGCTCTTTGAAAAGTATGATGGAAAACTTCCTCCAGGCAAGGTTCTGATCCGGGACAGGATAGCTGACATGGTTTTTGCCGAAGTTCTGTTAAGGCCCGAAGAATTTGATGTTATTGCAGCTCCCAATTTAAATGGCGATTATATATCAGATGCTCTTGCAGCCCAGGTGGGTGGACTTGGCATGGCTCCCGGTGCCAATATCGGTGACAGATGTGCGGTGTTTGAGGCAACCCATGGAACAGCTCCTGACATTGCAGGAAAGGATATGGCAAATCCATGTTCCATCATACTTTCCGGTGCAATGATGCTGGATCACATGGGCTGGAACAGGGCTGCGTCTTTAATAAAGCAGGGCGTATCACAATCCCTGAAAGCTTGCAGAGTAACCTCTGATCTTGCCAAAACCATGTCCGGTGCAGAGCAGGTTAAATGTTCAACCTTTGGAAAGATCATTGCAGAAAAAATCTTAGAAAACAGAGGCTGATATATAACCGGCATACCCTAAAGGGCAGAAACCAAAAAAAGGGAAGTCTGTTATTGCAGATAGTTGGAAAGACTTTTATATATAATCTCCTTTTAAGGCTTGAAAAAGGAATAAAGGATGCTCTGTTTCCTTTAAGATGTCTTAAATGTCATTGCCCGGCAGCATCGGCCGGCCGAGCAGAGATATCATGTGATTTTGCCTTTGATATACCAGAGCTGTCAGATCCAGAGTTTTTTAATGCTCTTTTTTCTGAAGTTTTTTGTGACCACTGCATGGAGCAGGGGGTTATTCCCTTTGAATCTCCTTTTTGCATAAAATGCGGTAAAAAATT
>JAYEHB010000677.1:0-2982 GCA_034659375.1 Thermodesulfobacteriota bacterium | reverse complement strand
TTACAGCTCTTGACACATCTTTTCCCTGCAATATACTTATTTGAAATTTAATTTTTATATGTAAAGTCTTTGTTAACTAAACAGCGACTTGGCTTTGCGTCTTTGACCCATGCTTTGTTAAAATCTTGAAGTGTGTGGGCAACCCGATGTGAAAAATCAGGCCTGCCCGTGGCAGTTATATCGGGTATAATCAAATATACGAGGTGTTATGGAAGATATAAAAAAACTGGTTGAAGATAAGCATCTTTTGATCAGCAGAATAAGAAATGAGATGAAAAAAGAGCTTGTGGGCCAGCATAAACTGGTTGACAGTCTTCTTACAGGTCTTTTCTCAAATGCCCATGTTCTCATAGAAGGAGTGCCGGGGCTTGCAAAAACAAGTGCTGTTAAAGCTCTTGCTGCAATAGTTCAGGCAGATTTTAAAAGAATTCAGTTTACCCCGGATCTTTTACCCGCAGATCTTATTGGAACAGAAATATACAGACCAAAAACCGGTGATTTTGTAACTAAAAAAGGGCCTTTGTTTAATAATATTATTCTTGCGGATGAGATTAACAGAGCACCCTCAAAAGTACAGTCTGCCCTGCTTGAAGCAATGCAGGAGGGCCAGGTGACCATTGGGAACACTACATATATGCTGCCTGCCCCCTTTCTGGTTCTTGCAACCCAGAATCCCATTGAGCAGGAGGGAACATACCAGCTTCCTGAAGCCCAGATAGACAGGTTCATGCTTAAGATTCTTATAGATTATCCAGATAAGAGTGAGGAGCTTGAGATACTCAACAAAGCAGAATTGACATCTTTAGAAAAAATTGAGCCTGTAATAGGCCCGGAAGAATTTAAAGCGATTTCTGATATAATTTCTAAAATATACATTGATGATAAGCTTAAAGAGTATATTGTTGACCTTGTTTCCGCCACAAGGAATCCTGAAAAATTTGGCATGAATATCTCTGAGTATATAGAGTTTGGTGCATCTCCCAGGGCAACAATCTTTCTTGCAAAGGCTTCCAAAGTCACTGCCTTTCTCCAGGGCAGAGCCTATGTGACTCCCCAGGATATCAAAATCACAGCTCCCGATGTGCTCCGCCATAGAATTATTCTTTCATTTGAGGCAGAAGCAGAAGATATTACGCCGGATGAGATAATCAATATTTTGTTTGATTCTGTTGAGGTTCCATAAAATACAGCCATGATCCCAAAGGAGATACTCAAAAAGATAAAAAGAATCCACATTAAGAGCAGCCGCACTGTAAATACACTCATGGCCGGCCAGTACAGATCTGTATTCAAAGGTTCCGGCATTGAGTTTGAAGAGGTAAGGGAATATTCCCCTGGTGATGATATAAAATCCATTGACTGGAAGGTATCTGCAAGGCTTGGCAAACCCTTTATTAAGCTCTATCGCGAGGAGCGTGAGAGTATTGTGATGCTCCTCATTGATATGAGTGCTTCTCTGGGGTTTGGGACATTTTCAGGTTTAAAACTTGAAAAGGCAGCAGAAATTGCATCTGTTCTGGCGTTCAGCGCCATAAAAAATAATGATAAAGTTGGTGTTATCTTTTTTACAGACAGGGTTGAAAAGTATATTCCCCCTAAAAAAGGTTCAGGTCATATATGGATGCTTATAAAGGAGATATTTACTTTTTCTCCAAAGGGCAGGGGGACTGATCTTGCCATGGTGCTTGATTTTCTTGGCAGGGTTTCAAGAAAAAAAACAGTTTTATTTATTATCTCTGATTTTCTGGCTGACAATTATGTGAAAAATCTTAGAACTGCAAGACAGAGACATGAGCTGATCGGTGTGGTTCTCCATGACAGGGGAGATTTTAATCTGCCTTCAAAGGGTATTGTTTCAGTTACCTGTTTTGAAACAGGTAAAACTGTTGTGCTTGATGCCTTTGATAAAAAAACAAGGGATTACTATACCTTAACAAAGAGAGCCCTTTACAATAATTCCCTGGATAATCTGAAAAAATCCAGTGTTGATTTTATGGAGATGGGTACGGATATGTCTGTTTCAGATGTTTTGTCAAGGTATTTCAGATACAGAGAAAAGAGGATGAGATAGATGAAGGATATTCATGATATCATTTCTCCTGTGCCGGTGGGGATTAACCCTTTGTTTATTAAAGCAGCAATGGCAGGGCTTGTTCTAATTGCCGGGCTTTTACTTATATATTTTCTTTTTCGCCTGTTTAAAAAAAGAAGAGATAAGACACAAGATGATATGCTGCTTCTTCCTGCACCGCTTCCACCGGACCAGGCTGCCATAAAAGATCTGGAATCTTTTTTAGATCTTATGGAAACAGATTCAAGGCTTTTCTATTTCAGGTTAACAGGAGTGGTAAAGACTTTTATAGGAAAATGTTTTAAGATAAACGCTTCCGAAATGACCACCCAGGAACTTGTCATGGGTTTAAGATATCTTGATATTGAAAAAAAGAGTTTATCAGATCTGCGGGATTTTTTTATCTCTTCAGATGGAATTAAGTATGCTGGAAAATACCCTGATATGGATATGATGAAAAAGGATGAAACCTTTGTAAGAGCGTTTGTGGCAATTGTCTCAGCAGGGTTTCTATCTGACAAGGCTGCTGCCGAGGCTGTTATTAGTAAGTCTGCTGCCGGCAGGACTGTTCATGATACAACTGTTGTTTCCCGGAGTGCTGCTGATGAGACTGCCCATGACAAGCGTGATTTTAGTAATATAAATATAAATAAAATCGCTTTAAATAAGATAACTGATGAAAAAAAAGGAGTTGATATTTAATCATGTTCAGATTTGCTTCTCCTTTTTTTCTTTTTTTTATTCTGCTGATTCCTGTGGCTCTTTTTTTCAGGTTAAAATCAGGAAATAATCTGAAAATCAGGGTATCCTCTCTCTCTTCTTTTGATGATTATCCAAAGTCATTTTTTTTGCTTTTATCTAAGGTTCTGCCCTGCTTAAAATACCTTGCAGTTATTTTTTTGATAATTGCA
>JAYEHB010000676.1:0-12463 GCA_034659375.1 Thermodesulfobacteriota bacterium | reverse complement strand
CCTCAACATCTTCCTTGAGCATTCTCTGATCTTGCTGGATATCATCAAGCTCTCTCTTTTTTGCCTTAACTCTCTTTTGAAAAGCTTCTATTGTGGAGTATCTTATTTTAGCAACTTTTTCGAGATCTCCTTCTCTTTCTGCCAATTGGGCCTGGGTCTGGGCTTTATCAATATCCTCCCTGATGTTTCCAATCTCTTGGATAAGCTTTTTTTCACTCTCCCAGTGCAGCTTCATTGGCTGAATTTCCTCTCTTTTTTCACTCAGATCCTTTTCAAGTTTTTTAAGGCGCTCCTTTGATGATTCATCTTTTTCTTTTTTTAAGGCCTGTTTTTCAATTTCAGCCTGGGTGATTTTTCTCTGTATCTCATCAATTGCCCTTGGCATACTGTCTATCTCTATTCTCAATCTTGCAGCAGCCTCATCAACAAGATCAATTGCCTTATCCGGGAGAAAACGGTCTGCAATATACCTGTGAGAAAGTGCAGCTGCAGCAACAAGGGCAGAATCCTTTACCCTTATGCCGTGGTGAACCTCATATTTTTCCTTAAGTCCCCTCAGGATTGAGACTGTATCCTCAATTCCAGGCTCCTTTGCCAGAACAGGTTGAAACCGTCTTTCCAAAGCAGCATCTTTTTCAATATATTTTTTATACTCATTCAGGGTTGTTGCTCCCACACAACGCAGAGAACCCCGGGCAAGTGCCGGCTTGAGCATATTGGATGCATCCACTGACCCTTCTGCTGCTCCGGCCCCCACCACAGTGTGGAGCTCATCAATAAAAAGAATCACCTCGCCCTCGGAAGATTCAACCTCTTTTAATACAGCTTTAAGTCTATCTTCAAACTCTCCCCTGTATTTGGCTCCGGCAAGCAGAGCCCCCATGTTAAGCTCCACAATTCTACGGTTTTTCAATATTTCTGAGACATCACCCTCAATAATTCTCTGGGCAAGCCCTTCAACAATGGCGGTCTTTCCAACACCGGGCTCACCAATAAGAACAGGATTGTTTTTTCTTCTCCTGGAAAGAACCTGAACGATCCTCCTTATTTCATCACCCCTGCCTATTACAGGATCAAGCTTTCCTTTACGTGCAAGATCGGTAAGGTCTCTGCCAAATTTTTCAAGTGCCTGGTACTTCTCTTCGGGATTCTCATCAGTGATGGTCTGATTCCCCCTGATCTCCTTTAAGACATTGAGAATGGAAACTCTTGTTACACCATTGTCAATTAAAATATCCCGCCACCTGCCTTTACAGGTGACAAGGGAGAGAAGCAGATGCTCAATGCTCACATATTGATCCTTCATCCGCTCTGCCTCAACAAAAGCTAAATCAATAACCTTTTTTGAATCCTTTGAAATATAGATATCCCCTGCTCCGGTAACCTGCACAACTCTGCTAACGGAAGATTCAATATCACTGGAAATTTTAGAAAGAGAACCTGTTATTTTCTTAAATATAGAATAAGCAACACCTTTGCTGTCATCGTTCATGGCTTTTAAAAAATGGATTGGCTCAATTGCCTGGTTATTATAATTTTGTGCAATGGACTTTGCTGTTTCAATTATTTCCCTGGATTTCACGGTGAGTTTGTCAAATTTCATACCAGTCTCCTTTATGAGTTTTTTTATTATATTACATATAGTAATACAACCAACACCTCTGTCAAGTGCAAATGGGGTCAGGCCTGACCCCTCATCCGGTTACAAAAATTCTTAATAAGAAAAAAACCGTAACACTCTTGGGCATCTTTCATAATGCTTCAAAAGTAGTTTACACTTTTTGTACTTCATTTTATATTTTCCGTGCTTTTCGTGTGTTGGTTACGCTTCGCTCCATGTCTTCGACCCGTGGTTAAAAATATAAAAAAGTGTAAAGTGACAAATGAAGGATGCCCACTCTTGTTCCAATTTCAACTTTTTATTGACAAAAAAAAAGAGTTCCTATATTTAAAATATGCTGTATTCTGGGATAAGAGAAGCTAAAAGTAGTTTTAAATAATATATTAATAGTTTTAAAATTAAGGAGAGAAATATGTTAGCAAAAATATTCCCGTTTTTGCTCTGGTTTGAAGATTACAACGGAGAAAAAATGAGAACCGACATTATTGCCGGTATTACAGTGGCAATGGTTCTGATACCCCAGTCCATGGCATATGCCCAGCTTGCAGGACTTCCTGCATACTACGGTCTTTATGCTGCTTTTCTGCCTCCCATGGTGGCAGCACTTTTTGGATCAAGCCGTCAGCTTGCAACTGGTCCGGTTGCAGTTGTATCACTCATGTCTGCCGCATCCCTTGAACCTTTAGCCACTGCCGGCAGTGAGCAGTTTATAGCCTATGCTATTATTCTGGCTCTGACAGTTGGAACATTTCAGTTTCTTCTGGGAGTTCTCAAGCTTGGACTTGTTGTTAACCTTTTATCCCATCCGGTTGTCAACGGTTTTACCAATGCCGCAGCAATTGTTATTGCATCCTCCCAGCTTTCAAAACTGTTTGGTGTTTATGTGGACAAAGCTCCCCATCACTACCAGACCATCATAAACGTCTGCAGGTCTGCACTGCACTATACCCACCTCCCGACCCTTTGTATGGGACTGCTTGCCATCACCATCATGGTGGTAATCAAACGGGTCAATCCAAAAATCCCCTCTGTTCTTGTGGCAGTTGCCGTGACAATATTGATTTCAAAATTTGCCGGCTTTAACAATGATATAGTGATTCCTGTCAATAATATCAAAGCCCCTGCAATTGTACAGGCCATCCATGATTTTAATGATGACATTGAAAGGATTGAAGATCTTGGTACAAAAAGGGCAGTGCTGAATAATCAGTTAAAAACAGTGCTCAGTGACTCTAAACAACATGGCCGCCATATCACTTCCAACGAACAGATTGAGGTTGAACATAAACTGGCTGTAATTCAGACCAGTATAGATAGAACAAAAGCATCTGCCCACGAGATACGTGAAGCATTAAGGCTTGTTCACTTTTCCACAGCAAAAACAGAAAAAGAGATTCCTGATTTCTTTGTTGCCTCCACCCTTGCAAAAGAGCTTGAAACCGATGGACGCAAGTGGAGAATTAAAATAAAAAATAAACCTCTTCACCTTGAAAGTATAAAAATGATAGGTGCAGGTGCCATAGTTGGTGAAATCCCCAAAGGACTAAAAATCAGTATTCCAAAAGCTCCGGAAAACACATCATATATTTCCGCTTTTCTGCAGCTCCTTCCATTTGCGGTTATTATCTCTCTGCTTGGTTTTATGGAGGCCATTGCCATTGCCAAAGCAATGGCTGCAAAAACAGGCCAGAAACTTGATCCCAACCAGGAGCTTATCGGTCAGGGGCTTGCAAATATTGTGGGTGCGTTTGGCCAGAGCTATGCTGTATCAGGTTCTTTTTCACGTTCCGCAGTCAACCTCCAGGCCAATGCAGTAAGCGGTGTATCCTCGGTTGTCACAAGTGCCATGGTTGCATTAACCCTTCTATTTTTCACCCCCCTTCTCTTTCACCTGCCCCAGGCAGTTCTTGCATCTGTTATCATGATGGCTGTTATCGGCCTTGTGAACACACATGGTTTTGTCCATGCATGGAAAGCCAAAAAATCCGACGGAATCATATCTATAATTACATTTGTCTGCACACTATACTTTGCGCCCCATCTTGAAGAGGGTATTATGGTGGGGGTTGCTTTAACCTTTGGTCTGTTTATCTACAACAATCTGAGACCCAGGGTTGCACGTCTTTCAAGAGCCCATGATGATACCTTGAGAGATGCTGTTAAATTCGGCCTTCAAGAGTGCGACCACATTGCTGTTGTCAGGTTTGACGGTTCTCTTATTTTCACAAATTCCACATACCTTGAAGATAAGGTGCTGGAATATATTGCTGAAAAACCTGAGCTTAAACATATTCTCATTGCTTCAGCCGGTATCAACGATATAGACGCTTCAGGTGAAGATGCTCTCTCTATTCTTATTGATACTGTAAGAAGCAGCGGTCGTGAGATCTCTTTCTGCGGTCTTAAAGAAGAAGTTATTGCTGTTATGAAAAGAACCCACCTTATTGACAAACTTGGTAAAGAAAATATCTATCCCAATTCAAGAGAAGCCCTGGAGGTAATTTACAAACTAATTCATGACAAAGGCGAATGTACGAGCTGCCCCCTTAAAGATTATATGCCTGTATAACCGGCATACCCTGAAGGGCAGAAACTGGCCGGAGCATGGTTATCGTTGTAACTTTACGTCTTCGACCCCGGCCAAAAAAAACAATTAATTAACCGAATCTGCAAAGCCAAAGTTTTAAGGAAAAGACCATGAAAAATCTTAAACAACTCAATGACAGAATTATCAGTCGTGTTAATATTAATCTCAAAGAATTTAATTTTGATACAGGAGCTTTTGTTGAAAATTCCCTTGATTATAAAAAGATGATGAAGTTCTTTGCTTTTTACGGCATTACATCACACCATCCCATCTTTTTTCATTTTAAAGATTCAAATATTGCAGGCAGTTATTTTTTAGGCAAATGCTATGTAAAAAGATCTGCTGTTTATAAAACAGATGTAAGGGGAGATGAACTGAAAAGAAAAGGAGATGATATCAACTGCCCCAAAGAGATTCCACTCCAGGAAGATGAATTCATATCAATAAAGGACAGCCTCTTATATAAAACACTTGTTCACAACTATTCCCACAACCCTGAATCTCCTGAAGAGTTTTCAATTAGAAATACAATCTCAACACATTACGTAAATATCCATGGTGCCACAGTTGAAGGGTGTTTTCTCGGGCCCTTTGCCACGGTTGATCTGATGGCACTTCACTCGTGCATTGTGGGTGAATTTTCCTATATCCAGACAGGTGAATTTTTTCACAAAAAAATTGCACCCGGTACTGTGTGGATTAAAAATGCTGACTTTGAGTTTAAATACAAATTTAAAAAAAAGATACTGGACAATTACGTTGGAGTCACTCCATCTCATCAGCCAAGGGGGCTTATCTATGATTTTGTACAGCAGAGAGAAAATGAATACGAGAAACTTTTTGAAATTGTAAACCCAAAATCTTTTAAGGCTCCGGCAACTTCAGCAGTTAGTCGTTTTGCTGTTACAAAGGGAAACACACTTATTGGAGAAAATGTTCTTGTTGCCCAGCGTGCATTCCTCGACAATGCTGAAATGGGCGGCGGCTCCAATGCTCAGGAGAACTCATATATAATAAACTCCAAATTAGCCGGTTTAAATATTACAGCCCATGGCGGCAAGATAATAAACGCAGATATGGGGTTAAAAGTTTTTGTGGGATTTAATGCCTTTCTCAATGGAAAAGAAAATGCAAGACTTAAGGTTGGAAACAACTGCATTATCATGCCCCACACAATAATTGACAACGACATCCCCCTTGACATTGCAGACAATCATCTGGTGTGGGGATTTATCAAAAACAAAAAAGATCTTAAAACCAACACCATCCATATAGACAAACTGTCAGAAATCAAGGATACCCTCAACATTGGAGAGCTCACCTTTAAAGGCAGTGGTGCAATCTTTATTGATGCGTTTACCAGCAGAATTGAACATATTCTCCAGGCAAACGGTGCTTACTGCGATGATCACACTACAAACCGGGGACATGCACAGGATGATCGACAGATAGCCTTTAATCTGATTCAGCCTTACAGAACCGGTAAAAATAAAGGAATCTACCCTGAAATCAGAATAAAGCCTTAAAAGTTTGAAGTATCCTGTTTAAAAATACCCTGATCTGCGGTGCCATTGAAAATGAATATTATCAATTTCTGAAATGGAAAAAAATTATAATATTCGATGCAGCAGCAGGAACATGGGCAGATGCTTTTCAACATTATCTTAATGGATCTCTGAAAACCGGAGATATGTTCTGCAAAAGAGAAATAGAGGGAAAACATGTCTGAAAAAGCAATTAATAGAGAAACCACATCTCCAAAACATTACACTGAGTTGAAATGGAAAATTATTATAACCATGCTCTGCATTGCAATTATTCCCCTTGCAACAATGATTATAATCAGCCATTTTCAGTATAAAACACATCTTAAGAGTGAAATGGTCAGGCCGCTTCATGCCATGGCAAACAAGACAAAACACTCCTTTGAACTCTTTTTGGAAGAGAGACTTTCAACCATAAAATTTATTTCAACTGCCTATAGTTTTGAAGAACTCAACAACGAACAGATAATTAAAAAAATATTTATGTCTCTTAAAAAAGAGTTCAGCGGTTTTGTGGATATTGGACTGATTAACTCAAAGGGAGATCTTGTCAGCTATGCAGGTACTTATGCCCTGCTTGGCAAAAATTATTCAGAACAGATCTCCTTTAAGGCGACACAGCTGAAAGGACAATACATAAGCAACGTATTTATGGGCTACAGAAAATTCCCCCATATTGCCATTGCTGTGCAGCACCTCACAAGTGATGACCGGTCATGGATATTGAGAGCTACCATAGATACTGACTATTTTGACAATCTTATCAACAGCATGGGGCTGGATTATCAAAGTGACGCATTTCTCATCAACGATGATGGCATTTTACAGACAAATTCAAAATATTACGGTAAAACACTTGAAAAATGCCGGTTAAAATTACCGCCCCATGGCAGTGAATTTAGTTTTTCTGAAAACTCAGGGATTCTCAATCTGAATAAACGGGATGTCATAATTGCCTGTGCAGAATTTTCTTCTGCAAACTATATTCTGGTATTGGTAAAACCACGTTCTGTGGTTTTAAAATCATGGTATGCCCTTAAAACAGAGCTACTCGTAGTCTTTACAATAAGTCTTGCCATTATTATATTTTCAGTTTTTAAGATGACCGATGTTCTCATAGATAGAATCAGAAAATCTGATGAAAAAAGGGAAAATGTCCTGGCAGAACTTCAACATACCCAGAAACTCTCTTCAATAGGCCGCCTGGCTGCAGGGGTTGCCCATGAAATTAACAACCCCCTTGCCATAATTAATGAAAAAGCAGGGCTTTTACAGGATCTTATTGAATTTACAGACCAATTTAAAAACAAATCAAAATTTCAGGGACTTACCGGGTCTATAATTCAATCAGTTGCAAGATGCAGAAAAATAACACACAGACTCCTTGGTTTTTCAAAACGACTTGACATAAAAATAGAGCCCATAAATATCAACAGTATCATTGAGGAAGTGCTTGGCTTTCTGGAAAAAGAGGTAATTTACAGAAAAATTGATCTCAGACTCAAGCTGCTTGAGCCTCTGCAATCAATTTCCTCAGACCATGGCCAGATTCAGCAGGTATTTCTCAATCTTCTGACAAATGCTTTTGCAGCAGTTGAGGACACCGGAATTATTATAATCGGTACTGGAAACCGCAAACATGGAGGGGTAACAATAACGATCAATGACAATGGATGCGGCATCCCGGAAAATATTATTAACGATATTTTTGATCCTTTTTTCTCAACAAAAAAAGAAAAAGGGACCGGCCTTGGACTTTCGATAGCATATGGAATCATTAATAAACTCGGCGGACAGATCAGCGTAGAAAGCACTGAAGGAGTGGGCACTGTTTTTACTGTAAGGCTGCCGGCAAAACCGGATTCAAACATGGAGCTTTTAAAATGAATAAAAATATTAAAATCCTGCTCATTGACGATGAGACGGAATTTGTATCAACACTTGCCGAAAGGTTGGAACTAAGAGGGTATGATTCCAAAACAGCAGAAGACGGTGAATCAGGAATCACAATGATTTCAAATGAGATATTTGATATAGTCGTCCTTGATCTAATGATGCCTGGATTGAGCGGGCTTGAAACTCTTAAACAGATAAAAGCAATCAACAGCAAACTCCCTGTGATTTTGCTCACCGGGCATGGTGCAACAAAAGAAGGGCTGGAAGGAATGCGTCTTGGAGCATATGACTACCTGATGAAGCCTCTGGATATAAACGAATTTATCAGTAAAATTTCCCTTGCTTTAAGGGAGTTGGAATAAAATAATTGTCCAGATTTTGTGCAAAATTTGTGTTCGCCTCCCTAAATTCATAGGAGTGGAGTAAAACAATGGAAGATAACAATACAAAAATGGAAGATAACAATACAAAAGCAGCTTTTCTGGGTAAAGTAACCGCATCTGTCACCCATGAGCTTCAGAATGTTCTGGCAATAATCAAGGAAAATGAAGGACTCATGGAGGACATCATTTTAATGAGTCAGGAAACCAGTGCAGCAGAACTTGCAGAAAAACTTGAAAGAAGCCTTGACACCATAAAAAAACAGGTTTTACGAGGAGTGAACCGCACATCAGAACTCAACGGCTTTGCCCATACAACAGACCATGTTAAAGCAGAAATCAATATATTTAAAACAATGGACAAGTTGATTTCATTAACCCGCAGAATAACAAACCTTGCCGGAGTTGAAGTAACTATTGCAGAAAATGCAGAAACCGCAAAGAATGAACAACAGCCTTCCATTGTCACTGACCCGGTTCTCTTTCAAATGGCAGTGTATAATTGTATTGACTGGCTGACAAGTTCTGCATTCCCTGGAACAATTCTCACAATTTCATTTCAAAAGAGTAACAATAGAGTTTCTATTTACATCACAGGGACAAATGACAGGGGAAAAAAAATCTTTAAAAACAATTTACAGGCTGTTGCCATTGATCATTCAACCGCTCAATCAGTCCAATGGCAAGAGACGTGTGATGCATGTGACAAAATAAACGCTGTTGCAAAAATATTTGATGATAACTCCGGGCTGGAGATTATTTTTGGTTGATTTTTTTAATTGCGTTTCAAATTGTTTCAATACGTACTACAGAAATCGGCCTATAAGGTTCCAGATTGTTTCATAAAAACCATGCAAAAACAGATTAACCTACAACGTTTTGATTTTACAGAACATTCTACGTTTGGTACATTTTTTGCTGTTAACATCCAAGGCAAACAAACATAAAACAAAATATTAATACTATAACAATGGAGGCAGATATGTCAGTTTTACTAATAACAAGCGGCATATATTCCAACGCAAAGGAGAGAGTTGAAAAACTTTCCAACAAGCTTAACTGCAGAATTATTACAGACAATGAAATAATTGAAAAGACAGCGGCTAAACACAACATAAAAGAGGCAACAATACAAAAAGTGGTTGAAAGCAGAAAAATTGCCTTTAACGATTTCACCCATGAAAATGAAAAGTGTACTGCATGTCTGAAAAAAACCATTGCTGAACATATTGCCAAAGGGGACTGTATTTTTCATGGCTTTACGGGACATATGATTCCTGAAGAGGTTTCCCATGTGATGCGTGTATTGATAATAACAGACAAAGAGACACGTATTCAAAACGGTATCACAGCACTGCAATTATCTGAAAAAGAGATCACAAAAAATATTGCCGAGGCTGATAAGCATGCTTTTCTATGGACAAACACCATTGCAGGGAAAAAAGCCTGGGATAACTCTCTCTATGACGTAGTGATCCCCACAGACAAGATTGACACCAGCGAATCTGTAAATCTGATTATAGAGCAGGTTGAAAAAATTTCTGATATTTCTGAAAATATAATAAAAAAAGAGAGCTCAGATTTTGAATTAACTGCCAGTGTTGAGATTGCCCTGTCAGAAGCTGGAAAAGGACTTTTTGCAGAAGCCGATAATGGCAATATTGTTGTCACCATAGATAAAAAAGTATTGATGCTCTCTTCATTTCAGCAAAAGGTTATAAACCTTGCCCAAAATGTCCCGGGCGTAAAATCAGTGGAGACAAAAATTGGAAAAAATTATTATAAAACCAACATAATCCATAATTATGATTTTGAGACTCCCATGAGGATTTTACTTGTAGATGATGAAAAAGAGTTTGTTCAAACATTGTCAGAACGTTTGAAGATGCGTCAGTTTACCAGTGAAATCGCTTTTAATGGAGAAGAGGCCCTTGAGTTTACCAGCAGGGAAGATACTGAAGTGATGGTTCTTGACCTGAAAATGCCCGGGATTGATGGACTTGAAGTTTTAAAAAAGGTTAAACAGACAAAACCTGATATTGAAGTAATCATACTCACCGGCCACGGCTCAGACGAAGATAGAAAAAAATGTATGGAATTAGGTGCTTTTGCATATCTCCAAAAACCCGCTGACATTGATCTTCTTACAAGCACAATGCAGCAGGCATACGAAAAAATCAATATAAAGAAAAATTTACATGCAGCAGATTAATAGTCAAAAAAAAGGTGAAATAAAATGAAAATTAAAGTACTGCTTGTGGACGATGAAAAAGATTTCATTGAAACACTGGCCCAGAGACTGGAACTGAAAAATTTTTCAGTAGCAACTGTTTTATCCGGTGAAAACGCCATTGAAATAGTTGAAAAAATCGATTTTGATGTCATAATTCTGGATGTTCTCATGCCTGAGATGACAGGGATAGAAGCCCTTAAGGGCATAAAAAAAATCAAACCGACCATCCCTGTTATAATGCTCACAGGAGAAGCCACAGTAGAGAACGCCATTGAAGGAATGAAACTTGGAGCACTTGATTTTTTGATGAAGCCCGCAGACACAGAGCTTCTTATTGAAAAAATAACCCAGGCCCATGCAGTTAAGAAGGAGCATGATGAACGTATTCGCCAGGCGGAAATTGAAAACATTTTAGGCACACGCGGCTGGTAATTTCAGGAGAAAATAAAAATGACAAGTAACACAGTTTTAAACGATTCCAGTATTGACTGGCAACGTATCATAATTCTATTAGGCGGACTAACTCTTTTTTTTATTGTAAATTTCTGTCCTGCCTGGCCCGATGCAGTTGACCCTGCAGGCAAACATTTTGCATTAAGTCCCGAAGGAAAAGGAGCAATTGCTGTTTTTCTTCTTGGAGGGCTATGGTGGGTTTTTGAAGTTGTCCCCATTGGCGTAACCAGTCTTACCATCGGTGTTTTGCAGGTTCTTTTCCTGATCAGGCCGGCAGATGCGGCATTTAAAGATTTCATGACTCCATCTGTTCTTTTTATCTTTGCATCCCTTGTAATCGGCATGGTTTTTACCAAAACAGGACTTACAAGACGTCTTGCCTATAAAATGCTCTCCATTGTGGGAGAAAAAACAAGTATGATTTACCTGGGCTGTTTTGTGGTAACTGCGGCACTCTCCCACATTATGGCACATACTGCTGTTGCAGCAACAATGTATCCTCTTCTTATTACAATATATGAGATGTATGGCGATGATGACAAACCCACAAATTTTGGAAAAGGCCTTTTCATGGGAATGGCCTATGTGGCAGGTGCCGGCAGTATTATCACCCTGCTGGGTGCTGCAAGGGGAGCGGTTGCAATCGGTTTTTTCAAAGATATAATTGGAAGAGATATCTCTTTTTTCGAGCTCTCTTTTTACATGTTCCCAGTTGGATGGGCAATGGTTTTTGTCTTATGGGGATTTTTCATGATTTTTTTCAAGCCTGAGAAAAAAGTCATACCAGGTCTTAGAGAAAAAGCAAAAAGGCTCAGTGCTGAAATGGGAGGAATTACAAAAGACGAAATAATTGCCTCGGTTATAATTTTCACATGCATACTGATAATGTCCTTAAGATCTTTTGTTCCCATGCTCAAGCCGATTGATAAAACTGCAATCATACTGGTTTCAACAATACTTTTCTTTGTTCTTAAAATACTGACTCTTAAAGACCTTGAAACAATTCCATGGAACATAATTCTGCTTTTTGGCGGTGCAATGAGCATTGGCTTTTGTCTGTGGCAAACCGGTGCGGCTGAATGGCTTGCCATAAACTGGCTTACAATGTTTCAGCACTCCCACTGGTTTGTTTTTGTCATGAGCATTGCATTTTTTGTCATGATGATGACCAACTTTATAATGAATGTTGCAGCAATTGCAATTTCACTGCCCGTTGCTCTGGTAATCGCTCCCTATCTTGGAGTTGCCCCGGAAGTGATTCTTTTTGCATCACTTGTTACTGCGGGCATGCCGTTTCTGCTCCTGGTGGGTGCTGCCCCCAATGCCATTGCCTATGACTCAAAACAATTCACTACGGGGGAATTCTTTAAATATGGAATACCTGCAAGTGTTCTCTTAATGATACTGGTTGCTGTGGCGGTTTTAGTGGTATGGCCAATCATGGGTATGCCCATAGTCATAAAATAGTAAATATTCAGCCAGCACCCATGCCTGGGGTCAGGCTTTCGTTATTGTCATTATCTTGACTTATCAATTGAAAATTGAAAATTGAAAATTGAAAATTATGAATTATCAATTATGAATTATCAATTATGAATTATGAATTATGAATTATGAATTATCAATTATCAATTATCAATTATGAATTATGAATTATCAATTATCAATTAATTGTTAAGCCTGACCCCCTAAATCCCGCTCCACCCAGGTTACTGATAACCGGAGAATTGAGTAAAATAATAAGGAGAA
>JAYEHB010000675.1:0-2985 GCA_034659375.1 Thermodesulfobacteriota bacterium | reverse complement strand
TGACCCTGGGGCTGTATCTGAGGCTCTGCCCGATATTGGGGAGCCTGCTGGTACTGGGGCATACCCTGAACAGGCTGATTATACACAACTCCCTGCTGAGGATAATTATAAGGTTGCTGCATCTGGCCATGGGGCTGCATCTGGGGATCTGCCTGGTATTGGGAAGCCTGCTGAGACTGGGACATACCCTGAACAGACTGATTATACACAGCTTCCTGCTGAGGATAATTATAAGGCTGCTGCATCTGGCCCTGGGGCTGCATCTGAGGCTCTGCCCGATATTGGGGAGCCTGCTGGTACTGGGGCATACCCTGAACAGGCTGATTATACACAGCTTCCTGCTGAGGATAATTATAAGGCTGCTGCATCTGGCCCTGGGGCTGTATCTGGGGCTCTGCCTGGTATTGGGGAGCCTGCTGAGACTGGGGCATACCCTGAACAGGCTGACTCTGGAGCTGTTCTGCCTGACCCTGGAACGGCATCTGGGGGTTTACCTGGTATTGTGGTACCTCAATATTCTGCATTTGTGCGTCTCCTTTCTCTTCATGATCATATAGATCATGGCTGCTCTGGTTTATTGCAATCTGGTATGGATTGTAAATTTGGATTATAAGCTAAAAGCCTGCTGGAATTCAACATAATTCCAAGGGTATGAGTAATATGGATCAACCCTGCCGCAACCGGTGAAAGTATACCCATGGCTGCCATTACAACGCCCACAGCATTGGAACCCGTAGCAATCCAAAAATTCTGGTGAACTACTTTTGTTGTCTGCATGCTTAAACAGCGAACATACAAAATCGAGTTTAATTCATCTTTCACAAAAGCGATATCAGCCGCTTCAATGGCAACTGCAGAACCTCCGGCTCCCATGGCAATTCCAATATCAGCCTCTGCAATGGCAAGGGCATCATTAATGCCGTCACCCACCATAATCACCTTATGATTTTGATTTTTTAATTCGTTAATAATAGATGCCTTATCCTCAGGCATTACCGAATAATAACATTTTGTCATATTCAACTTTGATGCAAGATTTATGGCAGTTGCTTTTTCATCACCTGTGATCATTGCTGTCTGGGTTATGCCATTTTTCTGTAGATATGAAACAACCTGTCCAATTTCCGGTCTTTCCTGATTGGCAAACCCGAAAACAGCTGCAATGATGCCCTGTTTTGCAATAAAAATCGTAGTCAATCCCTGTTTGCTGAATCTGCCCAGATCTCCGTTTATCCCTGTAATGTCAATGGAAAATTTTTCCATCATTTTCCTGCTTCCAATCAAAATTTCTTTACCGTGAATTTCTGACCTGACGCCTCTACCCAGAATATACTCACAAACCTCATGGACAATGGGATCAACATTTCTATTTTCAGCCTCTTTTTTAAGTGCCAGAGCAATGGGGTGAAAATTGTGCATTTCAGCTGAATATGCAAGCTGAATAATTTCATCATCACTTAAATCAGAAAGGTTGATCATCTCCTGGATAACAGGCTGATTTGTTGTAAGGGTTCCTGTTTTATCAAAACATACAATATCTGCCTTCCCAACCTCTTCCAGATAACGACCGCCTTTTATCAGAATGCTGCGTTTTGCAGCAGCATTAATGGCAGCACTTATGGCTGTTGAAGCAGAAAGAATTGTTGCACAGGGACAGGCCATAACAAGCAGAACGGTAAATGCCCGCCATAGGCTCAAAGTACCAAGGTAAGTTGCCAAAGTTACAGTAAATCCAGCTTTAATCAGATTTGAAGCAAGCTTTTCTGCAACACCCTCTATGGGAGCCCTGTTCTCCATGGAGTCCTCAACCATGGTAAGAATTCTTGCAAGATATGTTTTGTCCCCAACCTTGTCAGCTTTTACAAAAATCACACCCTGACGTACAAATGTACCTGCAAAAACCTTATCAGTTTTTGTACGTACAATGGTTTCTGAACGACCGTTTATGGAAGATTCATCCACAACAGCTTCACCTTTGATAATTTCTCCGTCAACAGAGATTTTTTCACCTGTATGAAGCACCACTGTATCACCTTTCTGCACCTGGCTTACAGGAATTTCAACCTCCACTCCGTCAATGAGCACATAGGTATTTTTGGCAGTAATCTCCAGAATATCCTTGATTGATCTTCTGGATTTCTCAGTAATCCAGGTTTCCAGCAATTGCCCGCCACTGGTAATCCAGAGAATCTCAAGAGCTGCAGCAGCTTCTCCTGCACCACAGGCAACAAGGATTGATGCCCCAAGAAAACTTTCCAGAGAAAAACGTCTCTCTTTAGCATGGTCAAGGGTCTTTTTTATCAACGGAAGAGCTGCAATTGCCGTTATGATTCCCAATGGACTGAACAAACTCTGGGCAACGGCAGCGGCTGTGACTGTCTCCGTTAAAAAAACGGCAGCTGTAACAACGGTAAGACCGACAAATCTGACAGCATGGTATCTTATTGATTTTGTCTCTCTTTTACCATGTACAACTTTTTTTTCACTTGTGTTGACAAAAAACTCCTTTACCGCCTGTATCAACTCCTCCTGGGTAATAACCTCCTGGTTGTATCTGATAATCAGACTGGCACTTTTGGGATTTGCCTGGTATCTTGTTACTCCATTAATATTTTTAACAGATTGAGTAAGCTTTTCCGCAGCCTCATTATTAAACCTCAAGGGTTTTATCTTTAATCTAACTCTCTGCGGAATGGCGTGTTTTACTTCCATAACGCCTTTTATTACAATTTTGTCTAACAATTCACACCTCCAGCTTTTTTTTACAAGAATCTGTTTTATCCTAACCTCAAAAAAGAGTTAGGCATTCCATACGCTGTGTCGTATAACAAATTATTTTAGAAAAGAAAAGCCTTTTATGAAAAAACTGAAAAAATAGTTTTTTCTTGGAGGGAATTGACATATACCTTATCATAATGTAATAAAGATATGCAAATGTTATTCGCACATCCAAACTTTATTAAACAATAGTGTGCAGGCCTGACC
>JAYEHB010000674.1:0-12517 GCA_034659375.1 Thermodesulfobacteriota bacterium | reverse complement strand
GCCATTACCATGATCATCTTCCGCAACTACCAGTGGGGGGCTGAGAAACGGAACACCACCCTCTGGTTCGACGACAATTTTGTAGGAACCGAACTGGATCTAAATGTTTCCTACGCTGGCATCGCACGGGCCTGTGGGCAAGAGGGCGTTCAGGCAACCTCCATGGATGATTTGACCGAGAAGCTGAACACGGCAATCAAGGTGCAGATGGAAGAGGGTAAGACCACCTTTATCGAGGTTCTGTTGAACCAGGAACTGGGCGAACCGTTCCGTCGTGATGCCATGAAAAAGCCGGTTCTTGTTGCAGGAATTGACAAGGCCGACATGCGTCCACAGGAAGGTGCATAAGGGAAATTTAAAAATCATAAATGCATACAATCGAAGATCCCCCTCCGCTTGCGGCGGGGGACTTCAATCAATGTTTTTTTAGGAGAGAAAAATGATTGACCTTAAAAGTATTTCTTCAGAAAAAGAAGACCTGGACCGCTATGAGGTGGAAAATAATTTCCAGTCCTGGTCCTATCAGCCTGCCCAGTCGCCGCCCCGGGTGGTTTCAGCCAAAGGGGTAAGGTTTACCACTGAAGACGGCAGAGAACGATTGGATTTCAGTTCCTGTTTTGTCAGTCACAGCATCGGCCATCAAGACCCGCGGGTCATCGATGCCATTTGCGAGCAGGCCCAAACGTTAACATCCTTTGCACCCAGCATGTCCACGAAACCCAGGGCCATGCTGGCTAAAATGTTTGCTGAAATTACGCCCGGAGACCTCTCCCGATCGTTTATTCACCTTGGCGGAACGGAAGCCAACGAGGCCGCCATCAAGATCTGTCATCAGTACACAGGCAAGCGAAAGATCATTACCCGATATCGCAGTTACCACGGCGGCACAGCAACCTCCATGGGCCTTTCTACCGGCGATGCACGTAGCTGGGCTCAAGTGATGGGTGGCACCGAGATGATGCAGGTGCCTCTGCCCTATTGTTATCGCTGTATGTTCGGTAAAAGTTATCCCTCATGCGATCTTCAATGTGTGAAATATATCGAAGAGGCCATCGAGCTGGAGGGCGGCGGCGACAAGGTAGCCGGCATCATTTTTGAACCTGTAACCGGTGCCAACGGCATCATCGTCCCACCCAGGGAGTATTTTCCAAAGCTAAGGGAAATCTGCGACAAGCACGGCATTCTCATGATTGCAGACGAGGTAATGACCGGATTCGGAAGAACCGGCGAATGGTTTGCCATGAATCACTGGGATGTGGTTCCGGATATCATGACCCTGGCCAAGGGAATGACCTGCGGATATGTTCCCTTAGGGGCCACGGTTGTCAGAAAACATATCGGTGACAAGTTCAAGGAACAGTTTTTCAGCCACGGGGCCACTTATGCCGGACATGCTTTGGGTTGTGCAACAGCCCTTGCTCTGATCCCGATCTACCAGACCGACAACCTGGTTGAAAACTCCAAGAATATGGGCGCCTATCTTCTGGAAAAGGCCCGGGAGCTTAAGGAGAAGCACCCCTGTGTGGGTGATGTTCGGGGCCTGGGGCTGTTTGTCGGGCTCGAACTGGTCAAGAACCGCAAGAGCAAAGAGCCCATGGTACCGGTTGGTGGAAAGATCAGACCAGGGATGAATCCTAAGCTCGAAGTCGCCAAGAAACTTGGCGAGCTGGGCATGATGGCCATGGCCGCCAATCCCGGCAATGTGATCGCAATGGCACCACCGCTGATTATCACAAAAGATGAAATCGACGAAGGCGTTGCCATCATGGACAAGGCGTTGGAGGTCGGAGACACTTTCGTTGAAGATTGATGCAAGTAGCTGGGTAGAAAACGTTCCGGTTTTGCTTTATGGAAAAAGTATGTGATTTATCGAGGAGACCACATGAGTGAAAAGAAAGAGTATATCAAGATCAAGAACTTCATAGACGGTGAATGGAGAGAGGAGACGGGGGGCGAATCAGTGCCTCTTTACAACCCATCCACCGGTAAGATCATAGGCGAGGTTCCGCTCTCATCCGAAGAAACTTCTCTGGCGGCGGTTGACAGTGCTTATGCTGCCTATGATGGATGGCGCAGGACAAATATCGGCAAGCGTATGACATATATCTTTGACATGCGTCAGGCCATGATCGACAATCTGGAAGAACTGGCGGTCTCCATTGCAGTTGATCAGGCCAAACATATCAGCGAGGCACGGGGTGAAGTACAGCGAGTCGTTCAGCTTATTGAAGCGGCCTGCAGTATTCCCACACTGATCCAAGGTGATACCCTGGATAATATTGCGGGAGGGATTAACGGCCGGGTCATTAAGCAACCATTGGGTGTATTCGGCGGCGTTGCACCCTTTAACTTTCCTGCACTTGTTTTTGGCTGGTTTATTCCTTGTGCCATTGGTGTGGGCAACACCTTTGTATATAAACCATCTACCCAGTCCCCCCTCTTTATGCAGAAAATGGGAGATATTTTTAATGATATTGGATTGCCCAAGGGTGTGATCAACATTATCCACGGCAACCGCAGCGTCCCTGGTACCTGGTACGAGAATCCCAAAATAAGCGGCGTTTGTCTTGTGGGCTCCACCCCCACAGCCAAAAAGATGGCTGAAGGCTGCGGTCGGGGTGGGAAACGCAGTATGCTGTTAGGCGGGGCCAAAAACTACCTGGTGGCCATGGAAGATGCAGATCCTGATATTTTCCTGGAAAACTTCCTGCACTCCTGCTATGGGTCTGCGGGACAACGGTGTTTGGCCGGATCAATAGTTGCCATGGTTCCTAAGATTTACGATAGGTTTTTAGAGAAAATGATTGAAGTAGCAAAAAATATTAAGGTGGGGAACGCCATGGACCCGGATGTTTATATGGGACCTGTTATCTCTGCTAAAGCCAAAGCCAGTATTGAGAATTACATTCAGATTGGTGTAGACGGAGGATCCAATCTGGTGCTTGACGGCCGCAATCCTGATTTGCCCGAGGAAATAAAAGAGGGTTACTTTGTCGGACCGACAATATTTGAAGGGGTGACCCCTTGTCGCACCATTGCCAAAGAGGAAATTTTCGGACCGGTTGTGTCGGTCATGAAAATTACCGATCTTGACGATGCACTGCAACTGATACAGGCCCAGGAATTTGGGAACGGTGCCTGCCTCTTTACACAGAATCAATACTATACTGAAAAATTCATTTCCGAAGCAAACGTCGGTATGGTCGGCATCAATGTGGGAATTTGTGCGCCCCATCCCTACCTGCCTTTCGGCGGCATCAAGGATTCCCATCTGGGGACAGACAAGGTGCAAGGCAAAGACGGTATTGATTTTTTCACCCAGAACAAGATCGCAACCATTCGGTATCGGCAGCCCACCGGGCAACCAGCGATGCTGAAAAGCAATAATGCAAGTGAAGACAAGGGCGACGGCAAACATCAGGCAGTTAGAAGCTGCGTCGCATCTTAGTGCATTAAGGATCGTATGGGAACTGCTCAGAAATGACAGTTCCCATACGATGAATATTAATTCCAACCGCATTAAGGAACAATACAGTCATTGCATTGGCGGTTAAAACGACAAAGGAAGATCGTATGAAACAGCCCATAACTGAATTTTCAATCAAATCTTTGCGTACCATTCTATTTATAATGCTTGCCATTGCAATTGTAAGCGTTACATCACTTTCTGCCTCGGAAAAACAAATCGGGGTCTCCATCGGGTATCAAGCACTCCCTACCGCTGAGATCGTTTTAAAAGAGATGGGCTGGCTGGATCAAATGCTCGGCAAGCCTGTTAAATGGGTCCGTATTTCATCAGGAGTGCAGGGGCATAGCGGGCTTTTAGATGGGACGTTGGATTTTGCACTTTTGGGAAGCAGCCCGGTGGCACTCGGGATAGCAAAGGGGATACCGTTTGAGGTCATCTGGATTCATGACATCATTGCCGATAATGAAGCCCTGGTGGTAAAGGCAGACAGGGGGATCAAGCATATAACCGATTTGAAAGGCAAAAGGGTTTCGGCACCTTTTGGTTCTACTACCGATTATCATCTATGGGTTGCTTTGATGCTGAACGGGCTGGACCCGTCCCAACTGCAAATCGTTTATATCGAGCCTGAGGAGATGCTTACGGCCTGGCAGAACGATCGAATAGACGCCGGATTTATCTGGATGCCCACATTAAAGAAGATGATCACCTCAGGTGGAAAAATTCTTCTTAGCAGTCGCCAATTGGTTGATCGCGGGTTTCCCACCGGAAATCTGGCCGTGGTGCGTAAAGATTTCGGAAAACGTTACCCCAATATTGTCATGAATTATCTGCGGGCACTGGATCGAACAGTTAAATTCTGTCGGGAACAACCAGAAAAAGCCGCCGCTGCCGTGGCCAGGCAGTTGAATATAAGCAATGATGAAGCCATGGAACAGATGAAAGGCGTCATTCTGCTAACCGCCCGGGAACAGGACCAAGGCAAGTATTTTGGTGGAACCTATTGGAACTTCGGACTTTACACAGTGCTTAAAGAGACAGCGGACTTTTTACATAACAAAGGCGTTGTGAAATCTTTGCCGCCCAGGGAGGCGTTTCTATATGCCGTGAATGCCACTTTTTTGGACAAAGTACTTCAACATAACAAAACGATGCCCTAGGGTTTAAGCCCCTGCTAAATCTGAAACATCAGCCCTATGGATGAGACGTCAAACTACTAACAACGGAGTATACGGTGGAACACAAAAATTCAAGAACAGTAAAGATCGAAGTCAAGAACCTGACCAAGTGTTTTGGAGACCTTTTGGTACTCGATGACATTAATTTTACCATAGCCAAAGGTGAATTTGTCGCAATTGTTGGGCCTACAGGATGCGGTAAAACGACTTTTTTGAACTGTTTGACCAAGCTTTACACCCCGACTAAAGGCAATATTTATATCGACGGAGAAGTTGCCGACCCAAAGAAACACAACATATCGTTTGTTTTTCAAGAACCCACCAGCCTGCCCTGGCGAACGGTCCGCGGCAATGTTGCCTATGGAATGGAGATCAAAAAATACCCCCGGAAAACGATAGATAAAAAAGTCGACCACATGCTCAAGCTGGTTGGTCTGGCTGATATGGCAGACCTTTATCCCAATCAGATCTCAGCCAGCATGATCCAGCGTTTAACTGTTGCCCGGGCTTTTTCGGTTGATCCGGATCTACAGCTTATGGACGAACCGTATGGCCAACTGGATGTAAAACTGCGATTTTATCTGGAAGATGAGCTGATTCGTCTATGGAAAACCCTGGGTAATACAATCCTCTTTGTGACCCACAATATTGAAGAGGCGGTTTACATTGCCGAACGGGTTTTTGTTTTAAGCACCAAGCCGACCACCATCAAAGAAAAGGTTGAGATAAACCTGCCTCGCCCCAGAAGCCCGCTGGATCCTAAATTCATTGAAATCAGGAGGCATATAACAGATCTTATTAAATGGTGGTAAGTAGGGTATTGATACCGCAATCATAATTTTGCGACAACGTATGCTTCAGAGTATTCGAAGCAGTCTTTTTGTGTTCACAATCGTAAAGGAGGTGGTGCCAAGATTGATAGATGCATATAATCCTTTAAAAACTGAGTTGAAAGTTTTTAAAGCAATCCCAAATCAATTTTATCAGAATAATACTTAGTCAGAATAATACTTAGAAGGAGAACAATATGCAACGTTTAATAAAAATTTTCATGTGCGGATTACTTGTTACAGTTATGCTTTGCGGCTTCAATATTGCTGCTTCAGCCAAAGATTTTAAATTAAATATTTGTGCTATGCCTGAACATGAAACCTTTTTCCCATGGTATGCCAAACAAAAGGGATGGGACAAGGAGGCCGGGCTGGACTTTAATATTATCTATTTTGAAAGCGGTATGCAGCAACTGGAAGCTCTTCCGGCCAAACAGTGGGATGTAGGCCTCTCGGGCGGCGTTCCCCATGTATTTGGTGCTCTTCGTTTCGGTGCTTATCTGATCGGCATTGGCAATAATGAATCCTTTTGTAATTCCGTTTTTGCGCGCCCCGACAGTCCAGTAGCCGCTACCAAAGGTGCCGTCGCCGGCCATCCAAATGTTTACGGAAAGGCCGACCAGATAAAAAAGAAAGTTTTCCTGGTAACAACCGTTTCTTCAGCCCACTACGTAATGAGTTCCTACCTGAATGTTTTCGGCCTCAAAGACAGTGACGTCGTTGTGAAACAGATGGATCAGGCCTCAATCATGGCCGCGTTTGACTCAGGTGTGGGTGATTTTGCCTGTCTGTGGGCTCCGTACAGCTACAATGCGGTTGATAACGGCTGGATAGAGGTCGCCAATGTAGACAGTTGCGGCCGGGCACTCCCGATTACACTCATAGGCGGAAAGGAATTTTGTGATAAAAACCCCAAAATCGTTGCCAAATTTTTAGGCGTTATCTTTCGTGGTATCAAAAAACTCGCCGCCGAGGGTGCCACCGATGAAAACGTCAAGCTTTTTCAAAAAATGTACCTGGATTGGGCCGGTATGGAATACACCTTTGCCCAGGCCAAAAAAGATATTGAGATGCATCCGGTCATTGAATATGCAGATCAGTTGAAAATTATGGATGCTTCCAAGAGCGAAAGCGATGTCCAGAGATGGGAACGTCTGATTGCCGGCTTTCTGCACACCAATGGTCGTTTGACCAATGCGGAATATGCCAAGATTAAAGAAGGGAAATGGGTTACCGACAAATTCCTGAAAATGGTCAAGACACCAATTAAATAGTATCGTTGCTTTGCCGGTGGGGTATTGAACTCATCCCCGCTGGCAAAATATCGTTCAAGGGACGTGTCGCTGTAAATCAGTAAAATCCTGAAAACAGTTATTCCGTTTAAAGAAAACAATGGACCATCTCAAAAAAAAACATTGGCCCATCAACGGCTGGTCTGATCCATTGCCAAATCCGTTATTGAACAGGAGAAACATACCATGGCATATGAAAATGTAAAAACTCAAAATCCCTTGCTTTTAAAAATATTGCCATTTCTAGGCATCGGAATTTTTTTTGCAGTGTGGGAAATTGTCGTCGATGTCGGCATCCTGCCGTCAACAATGATGGCCAGTCCCTATGAGGTGATAAAACTCTTTATTGACAAGCTATCAAACCCGCATCCGGATGGAAGCACCATAGGTATTCATGCCTGGATAAGTGCCCAGGAGGCCGTCACCGCTTACATTCTGGCCTTTGTCATGGGTACGCCGTTAGGGCTTTTAATGGGATGGTACAAAGTCGCACGCGGACTTGCCCGTCCTGTATTCGAGCTGATTCGTCCGATTCCTCCCATCGCCTGGATCCCTTTGTGCATTTTTTGGTTCGGCATAGGCATCACAGGTAAAATATTCATCATCTGGATTGCAGGCATTGTACCTTTTACAATTAATGCCTGGGTCGGGGTAAATATGACCAACCCGACTTTTATTCAGATGGCCCGCACTTATGGAGCCTCTGACTGGCAGATTTTTAAAACGGTTTGTGTACCTTCCGCTCTGCCCATGGTTTTCGGGGCTTTGCAGATCTCCCTGGCCTATTGCTGGACCAACCTGGTCGGAGCTGAATTGCTGGCGGCAGATCAGGGTCTCGGATATCTGATCAGCATGGGCCGTCGTTTGGCCATGCCCTCCATGGTTGTCCTGGGAATGGTAACGGTGGGACTTGGTGGAGCCATAATCGGTGTTATTGTCGATATACTGGAAAAACGATTTATGTCTAGAATCAGGAGGTAATATAATGAGCACCGATACTTCATCAACCGCAAATGAAATTATAATCCAGACTAAGGCAGAAAAAGATTTCAGCCTTATCAATATAATCAGTAATGAATATTTTCTTTATGTGGTTTCTTTTGTAAGTTTTATTGCTATCTGGCACTATGTTGCAGCGGCCCAGCTTTTGGGAAAATCTCTGGCAACACCCATGGATACCCTGCAGGAAATGACCCGTTTAATGACCGTAAAGCTGGCCGGTAAAAACCTGCTGGGTCATATCTGGGCCAGTACTCGACGAGTTTTTATAGGTTTTTCCATAGGAGCGGCATTCGGAATACCTCTGGGACTCTTCATGGCCCTGAATCGCTATGTCAATGCTTTTGTAAAGCCACTCTTTGACCTGTTCAAACCCATGCCGCCCCTCGCCTGGATTTCGGTTGCCATCTTGTGGTTTGGAATCGGCGAAGCCTCCAAAATTTTTATTATTGTTATTGGTTCTTTTGTACCTTGTGTTCTGAATGCCTACAGCGGGGTACGGGTAATAGAGGAAGAGCTTTATGACGTTGTGCGCGTACTGGGCGGCAACAGGTGGCATGAAATTATTCAAGTCAGCTTTCCAGCGTCCCTGCCGGCCCTTTTTGCCGGCATCCAGATTTCGCTCAGTATCTCCTGGACCTGTGTACTGGCGGCTGAACTGGTCAGTGCCCGCTCCGGACTGGGTTGGATCATCATACGCGGCATGAAACTTTCAAAACCGGAAATGGTGTTGGGCGGCATGATCATTATCGCCATTGTGGCCACATTTGTAACCGTAATGATTTATGGAATTGAAAAATTGCTCTGCCCTTGGAAACGCAGCGTCGATTAGGCCTGATTCCATGGGATCAAAATTTTATATAATTAAAAAAATAGAACACCGGAGAAACCATTTCAACGACATACTTTAAAAAAGATATATATTATTGATGACGGCATGGGATGAACCGGTATAATCCAACTGATCTGAAGGAGAATCACTGTGACCACCGACAAAAATCAGGAAAATATCATTATTTGTGATAACCTTTGCAAAACATTTATTCAAAAAGGTACTCAACAGATTCATGTTTTGGAAGATATATCCTTTAAGGTAAAAAACAACGAATTCCTGGTACTGCTAGGCCCCGGCCAATGCGGTAAAACCACCCTTCTCAGAGCTATCGCAGGTCTGATGAAACCTTCAAAAGGTCACGTTCTTTTTAAGGGAAAAGATATAGAAGGGCCCGGACCTGAACGTGGGCTCGTATTTCAATCCTATATGCTTTTTTTCTGGCGTACCATATTTGGCAATGTGGAGATGGGCCCGAAACTGCAGGGCGTAAAAAAAGAGGAACGTAGGAAACTGACTCAACACTATATAGATCTCGTTGGCCTGAAGGGTTTTGAAAAACATTTCCCGCATCAATTGAGCGGCGGAATGAAACAAAGGGTCGGTATTGCAAGGGCTTATGCTAATAACCCGGAGATAATGCTCTTGGATGAACCTTTTGGTCAGCTTGATGCCCAGACCCGGGTATTTATGGAAAAAGAGACCGAACGAATCTGGCAGGCTGAAAAAAGGACTATTTTGTTTGTCACCAGTAATATTGAAGAAGCCGTCTTCCTGGCGGATCGGATTGTTACCATGGGAGGTAAGCTTCCCGGCCGGATTAAAAACATCTATAATGTTGATTTACCGCGCCCCCGGGATCATATTGACATGAAATTTTTAGAACTGCGGGAAAAAATAACCGCAGATACGGAACTGGTGTTGTAATCGAGCACCTTCCAAACAATTCAGTTCCCGTCAGAGTTCATAAAAATTGTTGTTGTATTCATGTTCTCTGTGAACTCAATGGATATCTGTAGATTATCTGCTGACGGGCTTGGCTTTAACTTCGCCCAGAAGGCCTATAAATGTTGATAGATCAATTTCAACGCGTTGATATTTTAGCAGATTTCATTTGTCATTTTGTAAAATGACTAATAGTGGGCGAAGTTAAAACCAAGCCCCAGAGATACTTTAGATTCGTTTTTGTAATCAGCTATCTTTTTACATTACCTATAAGGAATTGAAACTGTTAAAAAAAGATGAGTGTACCCTTTTTGAATTATTCTCCCCATCTCCAATCATGGAGAGGGGCTGGGGGTGAGGTTTCATGGCAGCCATTTCCCCCTGTTAATCAAAAAAGGGTACACTCATATAATTTTTTTAAATAATTTTGTTGAAAATATAACTAAAGCCTGAATCTGTTTTTCTGTGGATATCTTTTTTGACAAAGCGGAAAAACTGGTCAAAAGAGACCGGCATCTGATGGTTTTCCTCCTTGATTATGGTAATATCTCCCTCCTTGACTGCATAGCTGAGAAGTGCCAGTGCATACCATAATTCCGCCTGTTTTTTATCAAGGATCAGAACATTGCCGCCAAGATTTATAAATTTTTCAAGCAAGTCATTGGTTGCCTGCCACTTGGGTGGAGAAGGAATGAGGCTGCGGCCGTCCCGTATGTAGAAAATTTTTCCTGAAGAAGAGAGTTTTAAAAATTCCAGACCGCGTTTCAGAGATGTCCTCACAGAATTACTGTTTTGTTCAACATCAAAAATAAACCCTGCATCAACCATTCCTGCCCCTGATACCATCAGCCTGCAACACATATCAAAAGATTTAAGTCCGTATTTTGGTTGCTGCATGAATAGTTTTATTTCTGTGTCGTTGTGTACAGCGAGCTGGTTTAAGTAAATTTCCAGAGCACGTCTGAGTCGTCCCTGATCAGGCTGATATCTGTCAAGATTATTTTTTACAGTCTTAAGCTGATTGCTGAATTCATATCGCAGTTTGTCAAGAGAATTCTCTCTTTCCGGTAGTTTGTCTAAAAGGAGATAAGTCAGTTGTTCATTGGCAAGGGAGATAATAGTTCTTGGGGTGTAAAATCGTCCGGGTTTAAATTTTTTTAACAGCTCTTCTCTGGTGAAAGGATAGAGATCATTATCATTATCATTATTATTATTATTAATATCCGGGGTGCCTGTTTTTCCATATGCCAGTGCGAGTCGTGTTTTAATCAATTCAACAGCTTGTTCTGCTGTGCAGTCCTCAAGTTCAAATTTATTTGTTTCAAGCCGGCTGATTACATGCTGGTTCAGGCGGTGGGAAAAGTTTTCCATCCATCCCTGGCCCCTGACAAATACAATGGGAAGCATGGTTTTGACCCTGTCATTCAAAAATTCCACCATTTTTCCAAGTGAGTGTATCTGATCGTCTGTTTCCAGGTTTTCCAGTCTGTCAAAACAGATCACCAGGGGTAGATTGTAGCGGCCAAGTATAATCCCAAGGGAATTTAAAATTTCACGTGCTTCATATTCCACAGAAGCAGTTGATGCGTTATCTCTGCTGTCAACAGACAGCATCTTAGCATCATTATTGTCAATGAGATTGCCCTTTAACCAGCTCTGTGCCATACGTCGTTTTGAAGAAAGTCTGTATTGCAGCAATACGTTGAGAAAATTTTCATAGATTTCAGGGTAACTCGTAAGAATGATATCCTTAATCTGTTTTTCAAGACCAGCAGTACAATGGGCAAATTCAGGTTTGAAAATCAAGGCCGGGTTATTTTTTAATCTTTCCATTAGATCTGCCTGATCAGTCTCAGTCTCTGTCTCAGTCTCAGTCTCAGTCTCTGTCTCTGTATCTGTATCTGCCGTTGCTTTGCCCTGGTCAGATGCAAGAATGAATGCTTTTCCCAGATTTTTTAGTATTGGATTTTTATTTTTAATTAGATTCCGGGTCAGACCTTTGATTCTTTGTTGGAAAGTCTCTTTTTTAGACATCTTCTTTTTTGCTTTTGTGGAAATTTCATCTCTTCTGCTGGTTGAGCTTGTGGTTGAGCTTGATGCTTTTTCCAGAACTTCCCTGAAAAGTTCCACAATGATTTTTTCCAACTGATTTAACCCAGAGATCGAGTCCATGGGTCTGCAAAGATTGATAATCACTTCTCTTACAAGATATCGGTAAGTCTGTTCCGGGTTTTCAATGGGTTGAATATATGCAAATGAACATGATGAATCAGTTTGTTCACTGTATTGAAGTATTCTGCCGATGAGGTGTGTCTTTCCACTTCCTACTTCTCCAAGAACCAGGCAGGCACATTCAAGTCCGGGATTTTTACTTTTTTGATCCATCAGCCTGCAGATGCCTTTAAAAGTATTTTTGTTGACTGATTTGACATCAGGATACTGTCTGCTTTTCCAGGGGTCTCCAACACTTGATGAAATAAACGGATTATTATTTTTTAAGATTTCAAGTTTTTTTTCCTGATTCTGGCTCATCTTATTTGCTCCTCCATGTCAATGTGATGTAGAGTGTTCGATATTCATCTGTAAACGAGCTATTTATCTCTTTTTCAGTTAATTTTGATGGATCTCCACCGTGGAGTTGAACACTGTAATCGTATATTAATTCTGACAATACTGAATTAAAACGGTTGTCACACCAGTTTAGATAGTTTCTGATTCTGTGAATTCTCACAAAACTTTTTCCTTTTCCAACGGCATTATATGCAGCTTTGAAAGCGTTTCGGTCTTGCTCCGTGATGATATCTGTTTTTTCACCTGGCTGCTCCTCTGTCTCCTTTGCTGTCTCCTTTGCTGTCTGTTTTTTATTGATGGCTGCATCTGTTGTTTGATCAGCCGACTGCACATGGTTAAAAGTATCTGATTGATGATCAACTGGCTTGGCATGGTCAATAAAGTTCTCTTTTTCAGGATCA
>JAYEHB010000673.1:0-2992 GCA_034659375.1 Thermodesulfobacteriota bacterium | reverse complement strand
TTTTTGTAGAGGAGCTGCCCCATACTCCCAGTGGAAAAGTGATGAAATATAAATTAAGACAAAAAATAATTAAAGATTCATAAGGGATCTGGAAGAAAATAATATACGTATATTGCGCAGGCCAATTTGTATGATCGGGTTGTTCGTCTTCAAGGTGCGGTAATGGGGGGCATATTGAAATATGTCCCATTGGCGCAACGCAGGAGACGGGCAAAAAGACAAGCAAGATGCGTGGATTATTTTTTGGAAGATCCCTAAGCATTCGGCCAGGCATTTCAATTCTACTTTTGGATTCTGTTTATATGAAACACCGCATAACTATCTAAAATCATAGTGTTTCGTTTTTTGGTTTCTGCCCTTTAGGGTATTGTGGCCGATGAGAATGACCATGCTCCGGCCATGCCGGTTATTTCAATGGATTACATTCAAAAGGAATTGATTTAAAGTGGTTAACCCAAATATTTACCAGAGGATGATATGTTTGATTATCTATTGAATAAAAAGCAGTTAAAGTTACGTGATGAGACCCGGGATTTTGTAAAATCAATTCCAAGAAAGATGATTCTGGATATGGATGAGGATAAAATCAAGTTCCCAAAGGAGTTTCTTACAGAAGCAGGCAGACGAAATCTCATGGGATGCAGGTTTCCAGAGGAGTGGGGAGGCAGAGGCATGGACTGGGTATCCACCTGCATGGTCATGGAGGAAGTGGGTGTTCTTGGATATATTTTTGCCTGCACATTCGGTGTTGGAGCTGAACTTGTGTGTGATGCCATAATTCTCCATGGCAATAACGAACAAAAAGAAGAATATGTAAAACCTCTGCTAAAGGGGGAAATTTTTGCTGCAGAATGTCTTACTGAACCAAGAGGTGGATCGGATTTTTTTGGAACCACAACAACGGCTGAGGATAAGGGAGATCATTATCTCATAAATGGTCAAAAACGTTTTATAGTGGGAGGAGAAGGTGCTGATTTTTTCCTTGTCTATGCCAGAACAGATCCCAATGCAAAACCCAACAAGGGGATTTCATGCTTTATTGTTGACAGAAGTAACGGGGTGAACAGTGAATATATCTATGGACTCATGGGATGCAGGGGTGGAGGTGCCAGCAGGCTGGTGTTCAAGGACGTAAAAGTACCAAAAAAGAATCTTCTTGGAACCCTTAACCAGGGAGTTGAAATTTTTAAAACCATGATGATTCCAGAGCGTCTTGGCACTGCTGCAATGACCATTGGTGCAGCAAGACCGGCCATGGAGGTTGCCACTGGATATACATCCAGGCGCAAGGCTTTTGGCCAGCCGATTTCAAATTTTCAGGGAGTAAGTTTTCAGGTTGCAGAAGCTGTAACCCTTCTTGATGCTGCAAGGGCAATGATCCATGTAACAGCAAAGGCAGTTGATGCCGGTATTGATCCCAGACGGGTACGCAGAATGGTTTCTGAATCAAAAAAGTTTGTAACAGAATCCTGCCAGAAAGCTGCGCACAATGCAATGCAGGTCATGGGAGGCATAGGATATACCAATATATATCCTGTTGAGAGAATTTTCAGGGACTTAAGACTTGCCTCCATCTGGACAGGAACCAATGAGATTATGTCTCTAATCATAGCCAATGAATGGTACAAAGAGTACTGGAAAACAAAACCAACTGGTGCTACCAGAGATCTTGAATCCGATGCTGCAGAATACGATGCTGTAGACGAAAAAATATTTGAATAACGGCCATGACCGAAGGGTACCCATGATTTGAACTAGCTGCGTTTAAAAGAAGAATATAGTGCAGAATCACTTTTAACAGCTTATTATAAAAATCGGGAACCAGTTTATTAGATTATAATCGGCATGGCCGGAGCATGGTCATTGCATCGACCACAACAAAAGATGAAAGTCCTATGATTGCAGTCGTCTGAGCGGATTTTCATATAAAAAAAATTAACAGGCAATTTAAACTTTTGTTATCCCTATATCCCCATGCTATATTGTCATGCCTAAATTTTAATTTTTCATATCAACTCTTGACATTTTTAGATTAAAGGTTTATTTTTTTTCATATTATCTTATTAAGAAAAGTGTATATGAATCATGAACAATAAACACAAAAAAATTTTGCTGTATATTTTTCAAAAACCTGTACCTGTACCTGTAGATTTGAAATGGAGATCTGTTGCATCTCTTATCAAAGCACTTGGTGGAGATATACGGTACGGGGATGGATCAAGAATAAGAATTGATCTTAAAGGGAAATCAGTAAATATTCATAGTCCGTATCCCCAAAAAGAGCTACATCGTTATGCGGTGCGACTTATAAAAGAACTATTAGGAAAAACAGGAAATAAACCATGAACATGAATACAGTTTTATACAAAAACTATGTTGCTCAAATTAAGTTAAATGTTGAAGATGGTATTCTTGTCGGCAGAGTGATTAATATTAGTGATATTATCGGGTTCCATGGAAATACTATTGCTGAGACTATTGACAGTTTTCATGTTGCTATTGATGAATATTTTGCCGATTGTAAAGAAAAAGGGCTTGCCCCGAATAAACCTTGTTCTGGTAGATTTAATCTTCGTATTCCGCCTCGACTTCATAGTGAATTTTTCATAGCGGCAGCAAAAGCTGGTAAAAGTTTAAATCAATGGACTATAGATGCCCTTGACCAAACTCTTCAATCTTCCTTATAACCGGCCGGCACGGCCGGAGCATGATTATTCTCATCGGCCACAACAAAGAATGAAACTCCATGAGTTAAATAGTTAAACGGAGTTTCATATAACCGGCACGGTCGGAGCGTGGTTTCCGCATCGGCCACAACAAATTTAGAAAGTCTATCATTGCAGTCGTTTGGACGGACTTTCATATAAAACCGGCATGGCCGGAGCATGATTATTCTCATCGGCCACAACAAAGAATGAAACTCCATGAGTTAAATAGTTAAACGGAGTTTCGGCATCCTTCATATCAGCATAAAAGTAGTTTACACTTTTTT
>JAYEHB010000672.1:0-2993 GCA_034659375.1 Thermodesulfobacteriota bacterium | reverse complement strand
TTCATAATTCACAATTATTAATTGGTTTCCCTGGCAAGCTCTTCTGCCTCACTGATGCAGTACCTGAGATGGCGGGGATCTTTTGCATCTCCTATAAAATAAAATTTTGCATCTGTGGTTTTTGATAATTTTTTAATATCTTTTATGGAAGTCATTTTTTCTGAAATCACTATTGTGTCAAAATTTTTAATTTCTGTTATTTCATTATCAGTGCCGGATTTAAAAATAGCTCCATCATCTGTAATCTTTTGAATTGAAACTTTTTTATAAAGTTTTACAGAATTTTTTTTCAGTCTCTCCCTCAGGTAATATCTGTCATTGCTTGACATCTCTTCTGCAAAGCTTTTTTTACGGTTTAATACCACAACCTGTTTTTTGTTTTCAGCCAGATAATCTGCAGTAACAAGACCTGACATTCCACCGCCCAATACTATTACTTTTTCTTTGGCACTGACTTTATTGGAAAGAATTTCAACATTGGTTGCAAGCTCCATCTTTGTTTGAAATAATCCTTTGATAACAGGCATCTCAGGCATTGAACCTGTGGCAATAACGACTTTGTCAGGCTCTGTTTCATTTATCAATTCCTCTGACAGTTCTCTGTTATAGAGGCTTTTTACATCTAATCTTTTAAGTTCATTTCTGAAGTAATCAAGAATATCATTGAGCTCTTCTCTTCCCGGGGTCTTAGCTGCAAGGGAGAGCAGCCCTCCTGATTCACCTTTTTTTTCACAGATAACCACACTGTGTCCCCTTAAAGCAAAAAGGCGGGCCGCAGCCATACCGGCAGGGCCTGCACCTGCCACCAATATCTTCAGGCTTGTGTCTGGTTTTTGATGATTTTTAAGTAAAAATTCACGTCCGACATCGGGATTTGCAACACAGGAACCAGGCTCTTTTGAAAGTACAGCATCAATACAGCCAAGGCAGCATCCCATGCAGGGGCGTATTTCAGAAAATTTTTCCTGTTTCGCCTTTTGGGGGAGATATGGATCTGCAAGCAGGGCTCTGCCCATGGAAACAATATCTGCTCTGTTTTCCTTTAATATTGTATCTGCAAGTATGGGATCTTTGATTCTTCCCACTGTTATAACAGGAATTGAAACAACTTTTTTCACCTCTTCTGCCAGATGAACAAAACATCCATATTTCACATACATTGAAGGGATGGTCAGTTCTGTTGAACCATAAACACCGGCTGATACATTGAGGAAAGCAACCCCTTTTTCTTCAAGCAGGGGAGCAAGCCTTTTGGCATCTTCTATCTGCCAGCCGTCTTTAATGTAATCGTTTCCATTTATTTTGATGCCCACAGGGAAATTTTTGCCTGCTTTGTCTTTTATATCATCAATAATTTCAAGCAAAAATCTGATTCTGTTTTCAAATGAACCACCATATTGATCTTCTCTGATATTGGAGTTTGACGACATAAACTGGTTGATGAGATATCCGTGGGCTGCATGGATTTCAATAAAGTCAAATCCTGCTTCCATGCATCTTCTGGCAGAGTTACCAAAACATTGAACAAGCTCTTTTATCTCGTCTGTTTCAAGGGCTCTTACATCTCCTTTGACAACAGCAGGGGCTGGTATGGCAGAAGGGGCAACTTTTTCAGGAAGATAGGACTGTCTTCCTCCATGCATGAGCTGAACTCCAAATTTTACATCATAGGGTTTTATCTGCTCAACCATATTTTTCAAGCTTTTGACACATCCATCATCCCACATTGCCGGAAGATCAGGAAGTTCCTGGCCTCCCGGATGGACAGCACCGCCTCCAACAAGCATCATGCCTGCACCACCCCTGGCTCTTTCCTTAAAATATTCAATTAGCTGATCATTGACATACCCTCTCTCATCAACCCCGAAATTGATACTCATGGCAGACATTAAAAGCCTGTTTTTAACTTTCATGTTTCCTACATTTACAGGGTTGAACAGATGGACAAGCTCAGTCATGATATTTTCCTTTTTTAAGTATGATTTGTATCCTGTTTAAATTTGGTGGGAAACGCTGTTTAGAATGCGTGGGGGGACTTAGCATTTTCGATCCCCTTTATTCCACCACAAAATTTAAACAGGATACTATGATTTTATATTTTGAGAAATACTATATGCACAAATTGCCAATATGTTAAAGTAATTTTGTTTTTATTTGCTTTCTTTGATTGCCTTTGCTGCAATTTCATCAACAATTGAAGGTGCGATAAGTTTAATCCAAAGTCCTATTCTACCCCGTAAAGAGGTTTTATATGAAACTCTGTCCAAACTATTTAAAATCATGGAGTTGGCTTCGCGTCTTCGACCCATTTTTTGGTTTCTGCCCTTTAGGGTATTGTGGCCGATGCGAATACCACGCTCCGGCCGTGCCGGTTATTAAAAGTCTTTCCCTTTTTTCCATGGCATTGAGTGTCATGCCTGCGCACTGTTCGGCTGTCATTATTTTGGATTCCTGGAGGGGGCTTTTTCCTAAAGGCTTTCCAGAACCGTCAAGAGCTCTTTTATGGATCTGTGAAAGAACAAAATCAGGAGCAATGCATGATTTCACAATATCACCAGATAAATTTTATGAAGTCAAATAAGAGAATATAAATTCATAATTTTCGACAATAGAGTTGATAATGCGGGAATTGGACTCATATAAATCAGGTGTGGATCAGAGATATCAGGTGATGGCTTTTTTTTTAAAGATATAGTACATAAAGATATGCCGATGAAAAATAAAAATATAAAAGATAATATACGGAGAATGAATTGCAAATTTATGAAACAATAGTAGTTGAAGGCAGGGATGATGAAAGTGCTGTTAAACAGGCTGTTGATGCAGAAATCATTATAACCCATGGTTTTGGTATTAAAGAGTCAACATTTAAAAGAATTGAATGGGCAAAGGAAAAAAACGGTGTTATTGTTTTTACTGATCCTGATACTGCAGGGGAGATAATCAGAAAACGGATCAATAAACGTGTAAAAGGCTGTAAAAATGCATACCTT
>JAYEHB010000671.1:0-2998 GCA_034659375.1 Thermodesulfobacteriota bacterium | reverse complement strand
AGTGAGTCAATTTCTTTGAAAATTCTGGATAAAATGAATTATGAATTATGAATTATGAATTGGGAATTTGAATTATGAATTTTCAATTTTCAATTTAAGATTGGGTATAACTGCCATGGGCAGCCCCTGGTGGTCTAAGTCTGCACACAACAAATGATGAAAGTTACACTCCTGGTTTGCCAGGACTTTCATATAAAGATCTGGGAAATCTGTCCCATGGGAGAGAATATTGTCAAAAAAGGATGATTTAAATTTAATGTTGGGGAACGAAGCTCTGGCAAGGGGGCTTGTGGAGAATGGATGCCGCATGGCAACCGCTTATCCAGGTACTCCTGCTTCAGAGATTCTTCCTGCTGTTGCGTTCTGGAAAAAATCTGAAAATCTTGATTCCATGCATGTGCAGTGGGCAGTTAATGAAAAAATTGCCTTTGAAATAGCATATACGGGCAGTATTGCAGGTTTGAGAAGTGCTGTGGCAATGAAACAGGTGGGACTTAATGTTGCCTCAGACCCTTTTATGAGTGCTGCCTATCTTGGGGTAAAGGGTGGTTTTCTTGTGATAAGTGCCGATGACCCAGGACCCCATTCATCCCAAACCGAGCAGGATTCCAGGTTATATGCCATGTCTGCCAAGGTTCCTGTTCTTGATCCTGATTCCCCTGAACAGGCAAGGGAAATGGTAGGTATTGGGTTCAGACTTTCAGAAGAGTTTGAAATCCCTGTGATGATAAGACCCACAACAAGGGTCTGCCATGCACGTCAGGATATTGAAAAAAAAGAGATTCAAAGGTTGGAGGCAGAGGCTTGTTTTGAGAAAAACCCGGCAAGATGGGCTGCAACACCAAAATTTCGATACAAACTTCACAACGAGCTTGAGGAGAAATTAAAAAAGATTGCAGAGTTTAAAGAGACAGCTCCTGTTTGTTTAAATCCAGGTGTGAAGTCGAAAAAGGCTGTTGTTGTATCCGGTGTTTCAGCGGCCCATGCAAAAGATATTATAAAAGATCTTAAAATCAGCGGGAAAATTTCATTTTATCAGGTAATTCAGCCATTTCCTCTGCATACCAGATTTATTGAAGATATTTTAAATGATCACAATGATATCCTTGTTTTAGAAGAGACCACAGGGATTATAGAGATGCAGCTTGCAGACAGGAATAAGGTAAAAGGGAAAAACAGCGGTCATGTTCCAAAAACAGGTGAACTGCTTCCTGAAATACTTGAAAAAATAATTGGAGAATTTTTATCTGTTAAGACCTCTTCAACTCTAATGGAACCAAAGCCTGGCAAAAGACCCACTCTTTGTGCCGGATGTCCCCACAGGGCGAGCTTTTTTGCCATAAAAAAGGCAGCTCCAAAGGGAATTTATACCAGTGATATTGGATGCTATACCCTGGGCATGAATCTTGGCGGTGTTGATACTGTACTCTGCATGGGGGCAGCAATAAGTCAGGCAGCAGGTTTTGCCCATGCCTTTAGTGATGACAAGCGTCCTCCAATTGTGGCATCAATAGGGGATTCAACATTTTTCCATGCCGGAGTTCCTGCCCTTATTGATGCAGTTGTGCAGAAAGCTAAATTTCTTCTTGTGATTCTTGACAACAGAACCACAGCCATGACTGGAAATCAACCTACCCCTGCAACGGGAAAAGGTGTTCTTGGGGAGGAGGTGGCAACCGTTGATATTGAAAAACTTGTTCAGGGATGCGGTATAAAATATCTAAAAACAGTTGATCCCATGGATATGGAACTATTGATACCTGTTTTAAAGGATGCTGTAAAATATGCAGAAGAGAACGGGCCGGCTGTTGTGATTTCCAGATCTCCATGTCTTCTATCCCTTTCAAAAGATGAGATTAAACAGAAGTATAAAAAAGTTGAGATCACAGATACCTGTGATGGATGCGGTTTCTGCACATCCCATTTTGAGTGTCCTGCTCTTGTCATGGATAAAGAAGAAGAAAGAGTTGTCATTGACTATTCTCTCTGTACAGGGTGTGCTGTATGTATCCATGTATGTCCGAAAAAATCAATACAACTCAGCGAAACTTAAGGGATGGGGTAAGCGTTCACAGGGCACTGCACCTTGCCTGGTCTTTGCACTTGAAGTACAGGAGTACGTCTGCGTGCCCTTTGCCTTGCATCTGCAGCATCGAAGTAAACGCTTACAATTCGGCGGATTGACTGTGAAACGTAAGGAATGGGAAAGAAATATGAATAAACAGATAGTAATCAGCGGGTTAGGAGGGCAGGGCGTTCTTTTTATAACACGTCTTCTTGCCGAAGCATTGATGGATGAGAAAGAGCATGTGCTTACCTCGGAGACCCATGGAATGGCCCAAAGGGGTGGAATTGTAATATCCCACTTAAAAGTTGGAGATTTTAACAGTCCTCTTATCAGGCCCGGGCATGCTGATCTTGTTGTTGCTTTAAAAGATGAAACCCTTGATCAGCATTATAGTTTTCTTAAAAAAGGCGGAAAAGCCATTGTTAACTCTTTAAGTGACTCTTTAAAAGATTTTTCAGGTGATTCTTCCATGAATTTTTTAAAAGAGATTTCTGCTTCACCAGAGAATAACATAAAAAATATTAATGCAGATTTTCTGGCTCAAAAGGATAATAACCAGGGTTCGGTTAATCTGTATATGCTTGGAGCAGCACTTGCCTTTGAGCCGGTTTGTTCCATTGAAAAAGTAAAAGAGCAGATTGAAAAACGTCTTGCAAAAAAAGATAAAAAAATCAGACTTGCTGCTGTAACAGCACTTGAACATGGGTTTGTCAGTGTTTAATCTGGTGCTATTGATAATTGATAATTGAAAATTGAAAATTGAAAATTGAAAATTCATAATTGATAATTCATAATTGATAATTGATAATTGAAAATTGAAAATTGAAAATTGAAAATTCATAATTCATAATTCATAATTGATAATTCATAATTGATAATTCATAATTCATAATTCATAATTGATTTGTGTCGTTATCAAACCTTGAAGAT
>JAYEHB010000670.1:0-3004 GCA_034659375.1 Thermodesulfobacteriota bacterium | reverse complement strand
GATTGCCAAGATGGCTAATGGTATCGTAAAATGGTTTAACGACTCAAAAGGTTTTGGATTTATTGAACAAGAAGACGGAAAAGATGTGTTTGTGCATCACAGCGGAATTAATGCAACAGGCTTTAAATCCCTTAACGAAGGAGACCGTGTTTCCTTTGACATCGAAGAAGGACAAAAAGGTCCTGCAGCCACAAATGTAACAGTGCTATAGTTATAGTTAACCGTTTTATTTGGCTTTAAAAAAGTCATCCTGATGACTTGAAAAATTGAAATCCCTGGACGGCATGCCGTTCAGGGATTTTTTTGTGGTTTTAGGGATCTAATTGAACGGGGTCAGGCCTGACCCCTCCGCATGACGGGCAAAAAGACAAGCAAGATGCGTGGATTATTTTTTGGAAGATCCCTTATAATATATTCATATTTTGAAAGAAGAGAGGCTTTCAGGGGTTACAATACTTCCAAATTGTTTTTTAAGTTCAAGCAGTCCTTCTCTTTGTTCATTTAATATATCAAATAGTTTATCAAAATCACCTTTTTCTTCCCTGTAAGCTTTAATCTGCATCTCTAGGCGGGCAATGATGTTATCCACATATATGGAAAATTGTTTATTATAAAGATTCAGGGAATATTCTTTGTTAATTATGGTTTTAAAAAGCTTTTTTAAATCATTGTATGCAGGGATATTACCCATGGGAGTTTTGATGTGTTTTACTTCATTGTGCACATACCTTTCAAGCCACGAAAGCCAGACCTTAACATCTTTTTTTTCACCTAAAAGCTTGTCTGAAGTTCCTTTTCTTGCCTTATGGGTCAGAAAATAGTTTAATCCTGCCAGAACAGGCTTTTTGTTTTCAGGGATTAATTTGTTTCCGAAAAATTCAAATTGGGCAGCAATATAATCACTTAAAGCTCCCGGGATAAAAGGAGCATTGGCAAAAGGAGCTCTTTTTACGCCTGAAGCCCCAACTTCTGTCGCAGTAGTCTTGGAAACAATGCATGCTCCAATTGCAACCCCGTGACAAGGATTTTTTGCAACCCAGACAGGCGGCATTGTATCGTTGTCCCTGCCGCTGTAAGTGAAAATCTTTGTTGTTACACCATTTTTGTTTTCTGCTTTGGTGGAGTAGTTTTTAAGTGCCGTTGAAGAGACTGTGCATCTTGCATTTGGATGTGATATTGGGATTGGGTTTCCATTTTCATCAGTTGAGTTCTTTGTCCATTTACCCTGAAAATTAATTCCTTTTTCAGGCTGTTTTTCCATGCTTCCTTCCCAGTGGGGGATTTTTTTATCATCCACAAGAACATTGGACCAGATAACTTCAGCTCCTGGTTTTCTCAAAATATCCATGAGCAGAGGATCACCCTGGATATTAACATCCTGTAGGATTCCAAAGATGCCGCATTCAGGATTTATCGATTGTATATCGCCGTTGTCTAATAACCACATCTGGGCAAGATCATCACCAACAAAAAGATCCCCGGCCATTGCTGTTGTAGTCTTTCCGCATCCGCTTGGTGCAGCACCGGCACACCATGTAGTTCGTCCGCCAGGGCCTTTTATCCCGGTTATAAACATATGCTCTGAAAGTTCTTTTCCACGTTTTTCATAGACGGCCCTGTCAACGGCAAATCTGTGATTTCCTTTTTTTAAAAGAAGTGTATTGCCTGCATAGGTGCAGTTAAAGCTATATGTTGTTCTGTTGCTTCGATCCATGAATACTCTTGCATTGGGAAGGTCTTCAGATCTGTTTTTTCCCTGGCTGTGAATATTTGTAAAAAAATGGTCTGTTCTTTCAATTTCTTTGTTAAATGAGGAAAAAATATTTCTGTATAAAATTTCTGCACTGTGGGCAACGTATGCAGAGCTTGTGATTTCAAGTGCAGGGTTTGAGCCAACCGCTCCTAAAGGCCCTCTGATATAAAAACCAATAATCATGGTCATTTTTTTCATTATGCCGGAAAGGTTCTCTTTTATCTCCCGGGTGGCTTTTGCTCTATCCATTTTATTGGCAAGTGTGCTTACATGCTGGCCAGGATCAACAATATAGAATGTCCTGTCAATAATTCTTCCCTGCTCTTCTTTAAGGTCATAATGAATTGTGTGGTCAGCAATGGAAAGGGAGCTCTCTTCCCCGTTTTTAAGTGCAAGGTTTTTAATGAATTCTCTATCTTCTTTTGAACCAGTGTTTATATATATGGAATCAGGTTTGCAAATATTTATAGCATTGGCAATTTTAATCAGTATTTCACTGCTTTGTATCTTACTGATTCTTGAAAAATGAGTATCATCCATGGAGGTTTTAAATATTTCAAAACTCTGCTCTAAAGATTTTATTTTACCAAGTTTTTTTCCAATATCAGCTCCAGTAGTCTTATACAGCATTTTTTACTTAACACCTTATTTTTTTGTTGTGGTCGATGTGCAAGAACCATGCTCTGGCCAGTTTCTGCCCTTTAGGGTATGCCGGTTATATGGTTAAAGAAAGAAACAAACAGATAGTTTGCTACCATTAAATAAAATATAAAGCAACCCTTATCATGAACCTGTTGTTATCCTGATGTTTTTTCAGGTGCAATGGTCTGGCATGCTAAATTTAGATTTTATCAATTGGATATTTGATATAAGCCATTTTTACGCTTAAATCGTTTATATATCACGGTCAGACGGCACCGGGTGTACAGTATGTGGTATCCGGTTTTTTATGGCAAATCTTAATAGACTTCTCAAAGTCTCTCTTGACAAGTCGTCTCCTCATCATGTTATACTAAGGGTCTCTGTAAAAAATAAATCTACAGTCCGGCTTGCCTTTTAACTCATCTTCGGAGTTGCCCCAAAGGGCACATATTTCAACACTGATCACTGATCATTGATCAGTGTACCTTGAAGACAAGTTAAAATTTTGCGCCGTTTGTGCAGATTTATTAATTCCGTGATCCTGAAAAGTGTAAAGTGACATAATGAATGATGCCAAAAAAGGATATTTTGTGAAGAAAAGATTAATAC
>JAYEHB010000669.1:0-3047 GCA_034659375.1 Thermodesulfobacteriota bacterium | reverse complement strand
CTCTGTTTTTCAAAAAAAGAGAGTGTCTTTTTTATATCTTTTTCCCTGTACGGGCAATTGTTTTTTTTTAAGATTTTATCTGAAAAAGAGTCGCATGTAAGGATCACATAAAATCCTGCCTCAAAAATAAGTTCTGCATACTCTTTTGTAAAGTTTAAAGGGAGAAACTGGGATGAGAATCTGAATCTCTGGTTAAGCTTTGATTTTATAATATCTTTTAAAAGAGCAAGACTGAAATCAGGTGTGGGGATGTTGAACTCAGTATCAACAAAAAAGATTTCAGAGAGATCTGGATATTTTTCAGCAACTGCTTCCAGCTCCTGGATTATATTTTCTTTTTTTCTATGGACAATTTTCTTTTTTGTTATAAAAGGTTCCACACAATAGGAGCAGTCCATGGAGCATCCATGTTTGATTTGAACAGGCATGCCGTTTATTGTAAAACAGTGGTCAAAGCTCTTATCCCTTTTAATGGGGTTAATGTTAAGATCTGTGCAGAATGCTTTTTTATTCTCTTTTATTTGACCATCCTTTTTCCGCATGAGCAGGTTGGGAATCTGTTCAAGTTTTTCTGTCTCCTGAAAGGATTGAATAAAATTTGCCATTGTTCCGGCACCATCCCCTGTAATACCAAAATCTGCCTTGATCTGTTTCATTATTGCTTTTGGTGATACTGAAAATCCTGATCCTCCTGCAATAACGGGGATTTCAGGTAATTGCTTTTTTATTGCCGCAACTGTTTCTTCAGCATCGGGCAGAAAAAAATGTGTGTTTATTCCAGGGCGCTGCCATGTGCCGAATTTTTCACATGCCATGGCAGTATCAATGTTTCTGATTGATATCCCTGCAATGTCCGGCTTAAAATCTTTTAAAATTATCTCCATTCCCTTTGAAATATCCCTGTGATGGATAAAAGGGATGTCTATGTGTACTTCATGTCCCTGATTTTCCAGGTAATCTGCAATAAGATTAAGGCCAAAGGGATAGATAGGACTTTCCAGGAAATATCTGTTTGCATATATAAGAAGTATTTTCATTTTTTTACACTTATCACTTTTTTTTTATCCTTTCTAATATTTTAAACCCGGATATTACAACAAGATAGCTTGTTCCTGCAATGATAATAATCGTGGGGCCTGTGGAAAGCCCCAATGAAAAACTTAAGGCAAGACCGGTTGCGTTAAACAGCATGCAGAAAAAAATGGATAAAATCATCATATGCCAGAGTTTGTCTGTGAATTTGCCTGCAACGGCAGGGGGCAGGGTGAGAAGAGCAATCACCATGACAATCCCCACGACCCTGACCAGAAGGACAATTGTGAGGGCAGTAAGAGATAAAAGGAAAATATAGTATCTTGAAGTATTAATTCCCTTAATGATTGCATGTTCTTCATCAAAACAGACAGCAAGGAGTTTATTATAGAAAAAAAGAGTTGCCGTCAAGATAGCCAGATCAAGGATCAATACCATGGAGATGTCATTTTGTGAAATAAGAAGAATATCTCCAAAGAGAAAACTTGAAATTTCAAAATAGCCGGGAGTGAGATCAATGAAAAGAAGTCCTGCTGCCATGCCCACAGCCCATATTGCCCCGATAACCGTATCTTCACGCTCTTGTGCATGGATGGATACCATGCCGATTATTACAGCAGCTCCCAGGGCAAAAATAACAGCACCATGTATGGGGGCAAGCCATGAAATATTGTAAACCCTGTTAAGATAGAGAGCAGCACCTATGCCTCCAAAGGCTGAATGGGATATGGCTCCGGCAAGATAGCTGATCCTGCGGGTTACAACATATGTGCCGATTATTCCAAAGGAGATGCTTGCAAGGATACTTACAATAAGTGCATTCTTAAGAAATAACAGGTCAGGGTCCATGATTGCCTGGATAAACTCACCCATGAATATGCCCCTTTTCACTGCATCTATGGTCGTGTCTGATCATTTTGAAGTCACCTCCATAGATATCCTTGATTTTTGTGCCGTCCATTTCTGTGGTTGGATGAATCACAACCTGTCTGTTTACGCAGATTACGCTTTTGACCTTTTGGGACGCAAATCCCAAGTCATGGGAAACCAGGAGAATGGTCATTCTGGAGTTGAGTCTTTCAAGCATTTCAAAAAAGACCTGTTCTGTTTCATGGTCAATATTTGAGGTGGGTTCGTCCAGGAGCAAAAGCCTTGGGTCACTGCACAGAGCCCTTGCAATGAGTACCCGCTGTTTCTGGCCTCCTGAAAGTTCGCTGAAATGCCTTGTTGCAAAATCTATAAGCCTTACTTCATTTAAGGCATCTGATGCAGATTTTCTGTCTTTTTTTGAATATCTGCCCCAGATTTTTCTGGTAAGCCGTCCCATGAGCACAACATCCATGACTGTTACTGGAAACTGCATGTCAAGTTTTGAGTACTGGGGCATATACCCCACATTAAACCTGCTCTTTTCAGGCGTTTTTCCAAAGATCTCTATTGTGCCTGTATCAGGTTTTAAAAGTCCTAGAAGAAGTTTCAGCAGAGTTGTTTTGCCACCGCCATTGGGCCCCACAATGGTGGCAAATTCTCCATGGGGTATTTTAATATTTACATTCTCAATAATTTTTCTGTTTCTGTATGAGAATGAAACATCTTTCAGCAGAGCTGCATTATCCGATTTCAAATATTTTTTCCTTTTTCCGGTGGCCTTCTGTTCTTTGGCAGCTTTTTTCAATGTAGCAGAATATAGTTATATAAAATATCAATAAATATATCTATTTATCCTGTTTTATCTATGAGGCTTGAGGACTATAGGCTCCCAAGTGCAGAATATTAAGAGAAGCGTTAATATCAGCATCTAAAAAAAATGTATGAAAAGAAAGACTTAATAATATTAAAGACAACAAATACCTTGATTTTTCAGTAACAAATGAGTTTTCTTCATTGATTTGTTATACTTTTCCTCACCTACAAAACCAAGGTAGTTAACCATGATACCTTTAACTACAAATCTCTTTTCTTCAAATTTAACTACATCTCCCATCCCAAAAGGTTTAACCGCTCTTTTAGGTCTG
>JAYEHB010000668.1:0-3048 GCA_034659375.1 Thermodesulfobacteriota bacterium | reverse complement strand
TCAGTTTTATTTCAAATCACAAAATTATCAAAAAAAATATCAAAACTAAAAAAAACATGGATGATAGGGGTTCAACAGAGCCCTGTGAAGATGTTACTGAGCATGAAAAAGTATTTTGTACCAGACATACGGAATATAAGCTGTATCACGATATTCTATTATTATTGCTCTGGACATAGTTGTACAGTAAATTAAAATACAGAAAGAGTCAAGAGCAGACTTGACCCTCTTTTCAATATACTGTAAGCTGTTTAATAATACTTTGTTGAAAGCGGCGTTTAGCCTATATGTGGCTGATCGTCAGAAATACTTATTCAATGTTTAGGAGGAAATTATGAAGTACGGAAAGACTACTCTATTTGTGCTGGGAGTGCTGCTATTTGCCTTGCCTGCACAGGCTGTCACCTCAAAATGTGAGGAATGTCATGCCAAATTAACACCGGGCATTGTGGAAGATTTTAACAGAGGGCTGATGTCAAAAGAACTCGACTGTACGGCCTGTCATGGAGATGGCCATATGAGCGCAGACGATGTGGATAAAGTCACATTACCCACCATCTCCACCTGCCAGGAATGCCATGAAGATCAGGCAGGGCAATATCTGGAAGGAAAACATGCCAAAGGTCTTCTCCCTATTACCGCATTTCCAGGATTTGCCCACCAACAGCCAACAGCTTTTATAGCGGGACAAAAAGGCTGTAATGGTTGTCACAACCTTGGCTTAATAGATGAAGAGACTAGAAACAAAGGCCTTGCCGGTGAGTTCAGAGCCCATTTCAAATATGGTATGGATTGCCAGAACTGTCACACCAGACATGCGTTTTCAAAAAAAGAAGCACAACAACCTGAAGCCTGTATGCAATGCCACACAGGATTTGATCATGCACAATGGGAAATGTGGACCCGCTCCAAACATGGGGCTGCATATATGACAGACAGAGACGTCCACAGAGGACCCACCTGTCAGGATTGTCATATGTCTGGAGGAAACCATAAGGTTATGACAGCTTGGGGTTTTCTTGCTGTCAGGTTACCTGAAAAAGATGCCGAATGGATGGGATACCGCGTTAGCATCCTGAAAGCTCTGGGCGTGCTTGATAATGCTGGTCAACCAACCGGTAGACTGGATGTGGTAAAAGCCGCTGATATGGCCAGGTTGACCGAAGAAGCGTTTACCGCTGAACGGGATAAGATGGTAACAACCTGTAAAGAATGTCATAGTGAAACCTATGTCCTTAAGAGTCTGGAAAATTCAGACCAGATGATTAAAGCCGCTGATGAAATTTTTGCAGAAGCCATTGAGCTTGTTGCCAAACTGTATACGGACAAAATTATTAAGTCCACCACCAATCAGGCCACATTCCCCTATCCGGATCTTCTCACCTTCTATGAAGTAAACAGCCACATTGAGGAACTTCTCTATGAAATGTTTATGGATTTCAGGATGAAGACATTTCAGGCATCGTTTCATTTAATGCCCGATTATACAACCTGGTATGGTCTTGCCAAGATGAAGAAGACACTTGTGGAGATGAAAGAGCTTGATAAGCATTTGAGAATGACTGTAAAATAGGAAGCAGCACCTTAAAAATCAGGAAAGGATCAGTTTTTTTTTGTGCTTTTCCTTATTTTTTTATTGGTGCAATATGCATAATAACAAAATCTCAAGGAACACATTTTATGAAAGCAACAACAATCACCAACAATATTTACAGGTTAGGTGTAAATATCGAGAATGACCTTCTTTTTGAAGGGATGTGGCCCATGCCCCATGGCATTTCCATCAACTCCTATGTTGTATGCGGGGAAAAAATAGCACTTATTGATCTTGTGGAAGATATTCGGGATAAGCCAGTCGAATTTGAGCAGGAACTCAACTCTATTCCACTCCAGGCTGAGGATATCGATTATTTAATCATTAATCATATGGAACCAGATCACACTAGCTGGTTGCCTGCTTTTTACAAAAAGAATCCTGATTTACAGTTCTACCTTACCAAAAAAGGTGCCGCCCTCTTAAAGGCATTTTGTGGCATTGAGAAAAATGTTCATATTGTAGAAAATGGTGACACTCTGGATCTGGGTAAGGGAAAGAGCTTGCATTTTTATGATGCTCCAAACCTGCATTGGCCGGAAACCATGGTAACATATGAGAAGAGTTCAGGAATTCTCTTTACTTGTGATGCGTTTGGTTCCTATGGTTCCATTACCGATACTCTGTTTGACGATCAGCTCTCCACCGAGCAGTATGACTTTTTCATGGATGAAGCACTTCGCTACTACGCTAATATTATAGGTGGCTTCTCCATGTATGTGACCAAAGCAATTGATCGACTCAAAGACCTGGATATTAAAATGATTGCCCCGTCACATGGGATCATCTGGCGGGAAAAACCGCAAAACATCATAGATGCCTACTCGCGTTTTGCCGGGTATATGAACGGTCCTGCGGAACCCGAAGTTACCGTTATCTGGTCAAGTATGTACGGCAACACCAAGAAAGTCGTTGATGCTATGGTACAAGGGGTACGTAGTGAGGGACTTCCTGTCCATATTCATCGGGTGCCCAATGATGATATCGGATTTATTCTGGCCTCTGCCTGGAAGTCTGCCGGTCTTATTGTAGGCATGCCAACCTATGAATACAAAATGTTTCCCCCCATGGCCTGGGTATTGGATATGTTTGCCAGGAAAAAAGTATGGAACAAAAAAGTGCTGCGTTTTGGTTCTTTTGGTTGGTCTGGTGGTGCGCAACGTGAATTCGAGTCGCTCACGGAAAAACTCAAATGGGATTTTCTTGAACCAGTGGAGTGGAAGGGTGCACCTACAGCTGAAACCCTCGATCTGGCAGCAACCCAGAGTAAAGAACTGGCCAGAATGCTCAAGGCTGGAAACTGATCGAGGCTATGAATGTATAGCTTAACGCTCTCCCCTCCAACGCCGAAGTCCCTGCAAGCGAGGGACTCCGGTCTGCTTAAACCCTCGCAGCCAGTGAAGGGAGTTCCTCGCTTGCAGGGACAGTGAAGGGAGTTCCTCGCTTGCAGGGAC
>JAYEHB010000667.1:0-3049 GCA_034659375.1 Thermodesulfobacteriota bacterium | reverse complement strand
CATAAAAACACTAAAGATATAACAATGCTTTGATAATAAAATTGTCAAGGCAAAATCAACTTGATAACAAAGTTTTTTAATACTTATCAAGTCAAATTTGACCTAAAAAATCTATTATCAGGTCAAAATCAACTTGATAACAGGGTTTATTCAGATTGCCAGGGCAAATTGACTTGATAATAAATGGTTATGTGGCTAAGATAAACTGATTTTTAAATTTAGAGTACAGGATACAAGGTATGATCACTCCTAATGATTTTAGAGTAAATGAGGCGTGGATTGCCATCAGAATTAATGATGCATTCCTACATGTTAAGAACCAACCTTACGATATATACGTGCTTATGGATGCAGCCAGTACTTATGTCTTTGGAAATATTATCTCACGAGTTGTAGATGAAGCTCCTGATCAAAAAGATGTTGAAGATCTTTTCAGAACAGCATGGGGTGCCAAGAATCAGTGGGCTGAAAAACTAATATTAACTAAGAGTGATATTGCGGAAGATGTCTTTAGAACGGAAGCAGAAAAAAATGGGCTTTCAATTGAAATCGTTTCTTTATCAGATTTGGGGCCAATTGTAGATCCCTTAAAGGAATCTTTTGCATCAATTTTTACTTGAAGCACCACATAACAAGCGGATGAACAGCTGACCCCAAAAAGCCGTGACTTTTTTGGTGGCTTGTATGTTGACGCTGCTGATAAAGTTTACCCCGTATTCAGGTCCTTCGGGGTTTTTTGGGGCCGGTTATCCGCAGCGTTGTTTTTTCTGAAATAGATCAGATTTTGGGATGGCATAAATACAGCGGTCTAAACTGAACAAACAGTCTGCTGAAACAATGAAACAATGAAACAATGAAACAATGAAACAATGAAAAAAAGAAACAACCGGAGATCAATATGCAACAGATAGCATTGGAAAAAGCTGAAGCACGACTCGCTGAATTAATTGAGATAGTAGCTGGCGGTGAGGAAGTTGTTATAACAAAAGATGACGGTTCGGCTTTCAAGATTATATCTGTCCTTTATAAAAGACCTTATCCGAAATTCGGAAGCGCTAAAGGGCTGATTGAAATGTCGGATGATTTTGACGAACCTCTTGAAGATTTTGAGGAATATATGCCGTGAGACTTTTGTTGGATACACACACATTCCTGTGGTTTATAAACGGCAATCCGAAATTAAGCGGCCATGCGAGACAACTGATTGAAAATATTGAAAACAAACGGATGTTAAGCATAGCAAGTCTTTGGGAGATGTCAATCAAAGCTAGCATCGGCAAGTTAAGGCTGAATCTTACCTTCCCGGAAATGATCAGTGGGCATATCCATAACAATGCGATGACATTATTACATATCAAACCAGAGCATCTGGATATTGTAAGATCATTGCCTTTTCATCATAAAGATCCGTTTGACCGTCTGATTATCGCACAGAGTCTATCGGAAAATATGTCGGTTTTGAGCCGAGACGAAGCATTTGACGATTATGAAAATATGCAACGAATTTGGGAATGATTGAATGAGGCGGGCGGATTGCAAAGAAAAAATAACCAGGCGTTTGAGCGGACGGAAAAAGCCCCGCCGCTCAACTTGACGTTGGGCGGCCAAGTATAGCAAAATTCCTGCATTGCATTCACCTCGTCCTAAATGGGGTTTATTAATTATAATCAGTTGTGGAGGCAAGTTATGAATCTGCACGAGACACTAACAGATATTCACGCTCTCGAAGAGGAGCTTTTAATCTTCGAACGAAAGTATGATGTTCGTTCAGATATCTTTTACGCTGCATATGCTAGCGGTGAAGAACCAGAAGACGATAATTGGATATTAGACTTCGGCGAGTGGGCTAGCATTTACAGAACATGGCTCACACGTCAAGCAGACTATCGCAATAAAGTTCAACAAATTCAGCAAAAAGCACCAAGTCTGGCAGGACTGGTCCGAGTTACTGCATGAATAATCCACTGCGCACTCCAGAGGACTATGAACTGTTCTTGTATACACTAACAAAAATATTCCCATCAATACGTCATTCCACGCTGACTTTTGTGCGGAGAGGCGTCTCACTTGCACGAGTGGCAGGGGAATTATTATTTCACCAAGAAATCCGACTTATCGTTCGTGAACGAATCTTATATGATCGCTTACCATGCATCATAGATTGGTATGGTTACGAGATTTGGAAGGATAAAGAAAAATTATACTGGTATGACTCTCAGCCTCACCCAAACGATCAAAGTTTGCAAAGCACTCAGCCTCATCACAAACATATTCCGCCGGATATCAAACATAATCGTATTCCTGTGCCTGAAATGAGTTTTATCCGACCCAATCTGCTTACCCTGATTCGAGAGATTGATAATGTCATCAAGAAAGTAAATAATGATACTGAAAGCTGATTATTTCAGCATAAGATGGGAATATTTGCCTTACCATGGACTGCTTGCTACATACATGGAAGCTGCCCAACCAGCCAGTGTACCTGACACCAAAAGCTCGTGCGTTTTTTTCTTTAGCTATTTCGGAGCAAAACGTCGCTTTTGCCAAGTCATCATTAGTTTTTGGTGCAGGTGACTCGCACGTTAGACCAAACAAAATCCCTGTAAAAATTGTGGAACACTGGGGTATTAATATTGCGTTGGTCTATAAGAATAATATAATAAACCATTCTGATATGAGTTTTTTAAAAGGTTCAAAAACATAATCAGGTCTCATAGCATACAATGTGAGCAAAAAAATCAAAAAAATGAGTTCAAAAATTGGGCATCCTTCATATCAGCATAAAAGTAGTTTACACTTTTTTGGGGAAATCCCCTTTAAATAAGGAATGGTTTCAGAAAGTGTAAGGTACTTATGAAGGATGCCAAAAATTGAAGGGTATTTATAATTTTTTGAAAAACAGGGCGGTTTCAACCCCTTTTTAAACTGCTGCCGGGGTAGATTAACTATTTTTTTTATGAAGAGACATTGCAATGGTTGTTGCAGTTATTATCAGAATTCCTCCTGCCACTGTTTTTAAGCCAGGTGTTTCATTGAGGATAAAAAAGGC
>JAYEHB010000666.1:0-3050 GCA_034659375.1 Thermodesulfobacteriota bacterium | reverse complement strand
TTTAAAAATTCAGAACCAACAATTGCATTGGTCGGCGTGGTTGTGGAATATTGCCCGCCTGTCATGCCAAAATTAAAATTATTTAGAATAATCAGGGTGATATCAAGATTTCTCCGGCAGGAAGCAAGTACGTGGGCTCCTCCAATACCAAGCCCGCCATCACCCATTGTCACAATCACATTAAGATCAGGGTCGGCAAGTTTAAGACCTGAGGCATAGGTTAAGGCCCGCCCGTGAATGCCATGGAGGGCATGCACATTAAAAAAAGTATCAAAAAGGCCTGAACACCCGATATCAGTAACAATAACAGTTTTATCAGCTTCAAAATTTAATTTTGCAAAAGTTTTATCAAGGGCTTTTGTTATATTTTCATGTGTACATCCGGGACAATAAACAAGGGGTCTGCTTTTGTTTAAATAATTATTCATTTTCAATGACCTCCATGATTTTTGAGGGTGAGATCAAGGTTCCATTCATTTGACCGTAAAATATTACCTTCTTGTCCTTTAATACTCTTTGTATCTCATCAACATATTGTCCAAGATTCATTTCAATCACGACAATTTGTTTAAAAGGTTTTGCTTTTTTAGCTATAAGGTCTTCTGGCACAGGCCAGAGAGTTTTCAAAGTCAAAGTCGAAACCAGCGTTCCTTTATCTTTAAGTATTCTTGCAGCATCTTTAACTGCACGGGAAGTCACTCCATAGCTTATAACCAGAGTGTCAGAGTTTTCTTTGATATCTTCTTCAAAAAGAGTAATTCTATTACATGCTTTATTTATTTTATCTCTTAACCTTTTCTGATTTTTTTCAATAGTATCAGGGTCAATTGTAATATAACCGTCAGGTCCGTGGGTTGAAGATGTTTGCCTGACAAGGGTTTTTCCTCCAATTGGAAGGAAGTCAGGGGCTTTATCGTCCTCAGCTTTAAAGGGAAGATAATTATTCCCGGTGTATGGCGTTCTTTCAATTATGGACGGAAGAGTGATGGAATCCATATCAAAACTCTCTTTGTTCATACCAATTTCCTTGTTGGAAGCAATAAAAACAGGACATCTGAATTCTTCAGCATAATTAAATGCGTGAACAGCAAGCTCATAGCAGTCAAGAGCATTAGTTGGAACAAGCACAATAACCGGAACACCGCCTGTACTTCCCCATCTCAGAAACTGGATATCACTGTCTGCACCTCTTGTTGCAGAACCTGTGGATGGTCCAAGCCTTTGAACATCTGCAATTACCAGAGGGATTTCACTGCCGATTGCAAAGGAAATCTGTTCACTGTAAAGACTGATACCAGGACCTGATGTTGCAGTAAGGGCTTTTTTACCTGCCATGGAAGCACCAATGCAATAGCCCATGGAAGCTATTTCATCTTCTCCCTGGATGCAGATGCCATTTTTCGGAGGCAGCATTTTGAGCATATTATTAAAAATTGTTGTTGCAGGGGTGATAGGATATCCTGCAAAAAAATTACAACCGGCAGCAATGGCTCCTCTTGCAAGTGCTTCATTGCCTTCCATAAATGACAAACCCATTTTATACTCCTGAATTTTATAGCTATTTTTATTTCTTATTTCATTACACAAATCTGATTAGATATTTAATCAGATTTGCAAAATCTTATCTTTTTTAATAGTCAAAAGTCAAGTGTAATTCCAAAAAAATAATATGCCTGCATTTTTGATTGATTTTGATTGATTTTATCAAGGCCTTGATATATTTTATTGACCTAATGAAACAAGTAAAGAAAAATAAAAAAAAAACCAAAGATGACTTTACCTATGAGGCTTATATGGGTATTCGTCGGATGTTTTTTTTAAATGAAATAATACCAGGACAGAAAATTTCTTACGGTGATCTTGCAAACCGTCTTAAAATGAGTACAACCCCTGTTATACAGGCTTTAAAAAGGCTTGAATATCAAGGACTTGTTAGACATGAACCCAATCGAGGGTATTATACTGAAGAAATAAGTTTAAAGGAAATTAAAGAAATTTATGACTTCAGAGAATTAATAGAAACATCTCTTTTACCAATAACTATCTCCAAAATTGATAAAAAGGGATTAAAGTTATTAAAAATTGCTCTGGATAATCATCTTAATGCTGTACGGGATATTTATCTAAAAGACCGGCTTTTAAAAGATATGGAGTTTCATCTTGTTTTGGCTAAGCTTTCAGGATGCTCAATACAAATTAATACTTTAAATTCACTTTTTGACCTTTTATATCTTAAGTATCGTGGTAATATTCTTTTTGTCACCCCCATGGATAAAGTTGATTCAGAACATATAAAATTATATGATTATATTGTAGATTCTAATCTTGAAAAGGCAGTTAAAATTTTAAGACAACATATTTTTAATGTAAAGAAACATGCTATTCTCAGCATTGAAAGAGTGAATAAAGGAAAGAGTGTTAAAACTATTTATTCATAATAATTTTGACCGGTGAATGGTGCAATCAGGTTTGTTAAAATAGTATCTTTATTCGTCTCAATTTCCCTGAAAACAGTCCTTGCCTGCCTCCCAATATTTGGATTTCTTGTAAAAGGCCTGACAAGCACAACCGTATCAACAAGGTATCTCATTCAAATTTCCTCGCTTCAATAGATGAAGTTATTTCCTGTCGTACCTGATATAACTCTGATTCTAAATCTATTTTATCAAATCCAGCATTTTCCCAAATACCTTCTAAGTTTATTCTTTTTTCTTTGATTTTTTTTTGGATTGAATGAAATGCTGACTATCAAGAAAGCGTGATAGTATATCTTCTGGAATAATCTGCAATTTCTCTGCTACGTTTATACTAAATTCTCTATTAACTCTCATTTCACATCCTTCCATTTTCTTTTCAAGCACAACATTATGGTTGTTTTATCAGCGACCGTCAGAAAAATAACGTTTGAACTCACTGGTTTTTACGGAGCACAGCGGAGTAAAAATCCAGTGCAGTGATTTGTTATGTGTTTTATCAATTTTCTTCAAAGTAATCAGAGTCAATTGTTTTAATATGATAGGTGTTTACCGTCGATAGCCCAACGCTATATT
>JAYEHB010000665.1:0-3055 GCA_034659375.1 Thermodesulfobacteriota bacterium | reverse complement strand
CAGTTCCCTTAACCACAACAACAAAAACCTTAAAGCGTTAAAATTTTAGGCAACCCAAACTTTTTTCTTGACTCTTTATCTTTTTTCTTTTATAAAGCACATGTTGTTGAATAATAAATTTTATTATGTATAAACAAATTGTAATTGTTAACAGTCAACTTACAAAAAAACTTAGGCTAAAAAGTACTATTAGGATGATTAAACATGGCTTTATTAAGTGAAACAAAACCAGGGAATACAGTTTATATTAAAAAAATGACTGCAGAAGGTAAGCTTGGTCAGCGCCTGATGGATCTTGGACTCTATCCTGACCTTGAGGTAAAGATGATACGAAATGCTCCCTTAGAGGACCCCATGGAGATTGAGATAAACGGTTATCATTTAAGTTTAAGACATGGAGAAGCAGAGTATGTTGAAATCGTCTGATATGATAAAACGCAAAAGGCTTGTGGCATTGGCCGGCCAGCCCAACTGCGGCAAGTCAACAGTTTACAATGCCATAACCGGGGCAAGTCAGCATGTTGCCAACTATCCCGGGGTTACTGTTGAAAAATTGTCTGGTTCATGTTCTGTAAATGGAACCAAAATAGAGATTGTGGATCTTCCCGGAACATACTCCATGACATCTTTCTCCCCTGAGGAGCGAGTATCAAGGGACTTTATTCTCCATGAAAAACCTGAAACCATTATCAATGTTGCAGATGCCGCAAGCATCAAAAGAAGCCTCTACCTTACATTCCAGCTTCTTGAGATGCAGATTCCTGTTATTTTAAACCCCAATATGATGGATGTAGCCACAAGAAACGGAATCTCAATTGATGCAAAAGAGCTGGAAAAAAGCCTTGGCATACCTGTTGTCCTTACTGCAATAAAACGGGGAGAGGGCAAAAAAGAGCTTTTGCAGCAAATTGAGTCTTCACTTGCGATAAAGAACAAGCCTGATTTTAAAGTTGATTACACAACAATGGAGCCCTATATTGCAGATATCACAACAGAGATAGAAAGGCAGACAGGAAAAGTATCCTATCCATTACGATGGCTTGGAATAAAACTAATGGAAAATGATCAGGAGGTAAAAAAACTTCTCAATGCAACCGTTCCTGATTCTAATACTCTTTTTACCTTTGTAAAAGAAAAAATAGAAGACTTTAAGGAAAAAGAAGATGAGTCCCCGGAAAAGCACATTGCATTCTGCAGATACAGAGAAGCTGATAAAATATGCAGTCTCTCTGTTAAACAAAAGAAAAGAACAGGCATGTGCATTACAGACAGGATAGATTCCCTGGTCTGCCACAAATTTTTAGGTCCTGTAATTCTGGCACTTGTTGTATATGCTCTGTACAATCTTTCCATTATTCAGGGGTATAAAATAACAAATTACACCTGGCCGCTTCTGGCAAAGTTAAGAATCCTGACTGAAATGATCATGCCGGACCCTGCATTTATAACGGAACCGTTGATACGCTCTTTATCATTGTGGTTTGTTGACAGTGTAAATGCTCTGTTAAACTATATCCCAATATTTTTCATTCTGTTCGCTCTTATTGCAATACTTGAGGACAGCGGGTATATGCCGAGGATGGCGTTTATCCTGGACAGACTTTTGTCAAGATTTGGACTCCACGGACAGTCAACTCTTCCCATGGTTCTTGGAGGAGTGTATGTTGGCGGATGTGCAGTACCGGCAATAATGTCCACAAAGGGAATTCCCGATGAAAAGGCACGAATAGCTACCATGTTCATCATTCCCATGCTCAACTGTCTTGCAAAGATCCCGCTTTACATACTTATAATCAACATATACTTTCCTGATCATAAATCTGTTTTAATGATGTTTATCGCAACCATTACACTTATTCTGGCACTGCCTGTGGCAAAAATTCTCAGTCTGACCCTGCTCAAGGGGCTGCCAAGTGAACCATTTATCATGGAGCTGCCAACATACCATCTTCCTACACTCAGAGGCGTTCTTGGCAGGGCATGTGAAAGAATATGGGTTTTTCTTAAAAAAATTGTAACCATTGTTGCGGCCGTTGCCATCGTCATCTTTGTTCTGCTTCAGTTTCCAGGACTTGATGAAACAAGGCAGCAGTGGTATCAGAATAAGGCAGAGACTGCAATCTCAGACTTTCAGAAAAACATTGCAAAAACTTCCTTTAAAGATCAAATACCGGAAGGTTCAGTCATGGATCTGATTTTCTTTGCTGACAGATTTAAAAAAGCAAGAATGGGTGCAAGCAAATCTTCCATACAGGGAATCAAAGATAAATTTAAAGCTGAGAATCCACTTTTTTACAGCATAACCACCGGAAAAGGAAGCAAAGACGCAAGAAAGGCAAGAAGAGTATTAAAAAAACTTTCCCACAACAGAAAACGGTTGCTTAACAGTATTAAACAGGAAAAAATTAAAAACAGTTTCCTGGGACAAATCGGCCATGCCCTGGAACCTGTTTCAAAATTTGCCGGTTTTAACTGGCGTGTAAACATTGCACTTTTAAGTTCATTTGCAGCCAAGGAGAGTACCGTTGCGACCCTTGGAGTCCTTTATCAGAATAACGAACAAGATCAGAACCAGAGTCTTGAAGAGAGAATGAAAAAAGGAGAAACGGGGTTTACCCCGCTCCACGGCCTGGCGTTTCTCCTGTTTATGGCACTGTTCCCGCCATGTATTGCTACCATGATAACAATCAAGATCCAGTCAGGTTCTTATAAAATGATGCTCATGAGTTTTGGATACCAGTCCATGCTTGGAATGTTTGTGGCTTCAGTTGTTTTTACCGGCGGCTCTCTTTTGGGCTTAACAGGACTCCAGGCAATGTACACCTTCTGGATTCTGGCTCTTTTAGCTGCAATAATCGTGGGGTCTATAGATCCTAAAAAAAACGCAACAGCTTAACTTAGTTTCTTAATTCTTATTTTCGTGTTTTTTTGGCAAAAGAATTAATAACCTGAAGGTCACACGTAAACCCGTTTGGATTCTGGCTTGTCCAGGTTAGGGTTCTTAATATTCAAGTTTCCCAAATGGAATCTCAATTTGGAAAACTTTGATTAATGT
>JAYEHB010000664.1:0-12811 GCA_034659375.1 Thermodesulfobacteriota bacterium | reverse complement strand
GTCTGTTGTGCCTCCTCCTCTTATATTGCCGTTAGGTCTGTTGGTTGAGTAATTCCATATAGGATTTTCTTTTTTTTGTTTTTTCTTTTTTTCATATCCTGGATATTTGTTACGCATTCCAGGGTGCACCCAGTCAGGGCACGGATGGAGATCTTTTTTTTTGTTTTCCTGTGCAACTGAAGATGATAAAAAAAAAGCTGAAAAAACTAAGAAAAATGACAGGGATTTTATGAACTGTTTAATAATCACAACCTCCAGGAAAATCAATGCAGTAGTCTTTATGATGAGATGCTATGAATAATGTTTCATACCAGGTTAAAAATTAGTAATTTTTAAAATACTCTGGTTAAAGATAAAATGCAAGTTATTGATCTGAACTTGAGGTTATATTCTTGCTTGTTCATGTTATTCAGGTACGAATTTTTTTGAATATACTTGACTTAAGGTTAAAGTTCAGCATAAAACCTTTTCATGTTAAAGGAGTGAATCCAGTTATTACCGCTATCTGAAAAAATCATATAACCGGCATACCCTAAAGGGCAGAAACTGGCCGGAGCATGGTCATTGCATCGGCCACAACAAATTTAGAAAGTCTGTCATTGCAGTCGTTTGGATGGACTTTCATATAAACTGCCACGGGCAGCGAAACCAAAAAATAAAGGAGTAATAAATGATCTTGCCAGATTGCAGGCAGATATTAAATATTGGTAATGAGGAATATACAATTCATAATATTTCAATTCTTGAAGAAAAATGTGATGCAGATATAAAAAGGCTTCCTTTTTCCATAAGGATACTTCTTGAGAATCTTTTACGCAATATTGATGATAATATTGTAACAGGCCAGGATGTTTTAAATGTGCTCCAATGGGGCAGGCATGACAAAAATAAGCCGATTTTGATTCCATATCATCCTGCAAGGGTTCTTATGCAGGATTTTACAGGAGTGCCAGCTGTGGTGGACCTTGCTGCAATGCGTGATGCAGTAAAGGATGCCGGAGGTGATCCTGAAAAAATTAATCCTCTTGTGCCGGTGGACCTTGTGATTGATCACTCTGTTCAGGTGGATTACCATGGATCAGAAGATGCTGTTGAAAAAAACGTTAAAAAAGAGTACCAGAGAAACAGTGAAAGGTACAAACTGCTGAAATGGGCCCAGAAGAGTTTTAAGAATTTTAGGGTAGTACCTCCTGGATCAGGAATATGTCACCAGATCAATCTTGAGTACCTGTCAGAGGTTATAAAAAAAGATACAAAGAATGATAACAGACTTCTTTATCCTGACACCCTGGTGGGAACGGATTCCCACACCACCATGATAAATGGACTGGGAGTTCTTGGATGGGGCGTGGGTGGAATAGAGGCTGAAGCTGTCATGCTTGGACAACCCTGCTCCATGACCCTGCCAGAGGTTGTCGGGGTTAATCTGACTGGTAAACCAGACTCAGGTGTAACAGCAACAGATATTGTTCTCTATATAACAGAGCTTTTAAGGAAGGAAAATGTTGTTGAGAAGTTTGTGGAGTTTACAGGCCCAGGCATGGAAAATCTCTCCCTGACAGATCGTGCCACAATAGCCAATATGGCTCCTGAGTACGGAGCAACTGTGGGTTTTTTCCCGGTTGATTCCAAGACACTTGATTATCTTAAAATGACGGCAAGGGATGATACAGCAGAGCTTGTAAAACAATACAGTAGAAAATGCAGCCTTTTCTACTCAGGCAATGACAAGGTTGAATTTTCAAAGAAAATTGATATTGATCTTACCCTGGTAAAATCTTGCATTTCAGGTCCTTCAAGACCCCAGGACAGAATAGTTCTTTCCAATGTAAAAGATGCTTTTTTAAAGGAGTTTCAGTCAGGAGACGGGGACGCTGAAAAGTCATCAAAATTCATAAAACATGAAAAAATAACAGAGCCTGGTACAGGCAGTATTGTTATTGCAGCATTGACATCATGCACCAATACATCTAACCCCTTTGTAATGATAGGGGCCGGGCTTGCAGCTAAAAATGCAGTTGAAAAAGGTCTTAAAGTTCCATGGTTTGTAAAAACTTCTCTTTCTCCCGGCTCAAGGGTTGTTGGTAATTATCTTGAAGATGCAGGTTTGCTGCACTATTTAGAAGAGCTTGGTTTTCATATTGCTGGATTTGGATGTATGTCATGCATAGGCAACAGCGGTTCCCTTGATCCCAAAATTGAAAAGAGCATAATAGATAATGATCTTAAGGTTGCAGCAGCTGTATCCGGGAACAGGAATTTTGAAGCCAGGATTCACCAGAGCGTAAAAGCCAATTATCTCATGTCTCCTGTTCTTGTTGTCATGTATGCCCTTGCAGGGAGGATAGATATCGATCTTGATTCAGAGCCTGTGGGATACAGTGATAAAGGCGATCCTGTTTTTATGAAGGATATCTGGCCGGATTCCCGGGATATCGAAAAACTGATTTTAAACCATGTAAAGCCAAAGTTTTTCAAAAATCAGTACTCCTCCATTTTTCAGGGCGATGATTACTGGCAAAAACTTGACGTTAAAGAGAGTTCAACTTTTCTCTGGGACAATGATTCTCTTTACATAAGAAAACCTTCTTTTTTTGAAGATTTTTCCCATAAGGATTTCAATATTGAAGATTTAAAAGGGGCAAGAGCTCTTCTTGTTCTTGGTGATTCAGTTACAACTGATCATATCTCTCCTGCCGGTGCAATTCCAAAAGATTATCCGGCTGGCAGGTATCTCATGGACAAGGGCGTTGAGCCTGAAAATTTTAACTCCTATGGATCAAGAAGGGGCAATCATGAGGTGATGATGCGGGGAACTTTTGGCAATATCCGTATCAAAAACAGTCTTGTATCAGAACAGGGCAGTTTTACTTTAAAATTCCCTGAAAAGATTATCTCTTCAGTTTTTAAGGCTTCCATGGATTATAAAAAAGAGACGGTTCCCCTTGTTGTTTTGGGAGGAAAAGAGTATGGAACGGGCTCGTCAAGGGACTGGGCTGCTAAAGGAACTTTGCTTTTAGGTGTAAAAGCTGTTATTGCAGAGTCTTTTGAAAGAATACACAGAAGTAATCTTTTGGGTATGGGAGTCCTTCCCCTTGTATTAAAAGGGACATCATGGGATAAGCTCGGACTTACAGGTTCTGAGCTTTTTGAGATTACAGGGCTTTCAAATATGAAGCCCGGCAGCGAACTTATTGTTAATGCCTCTAGAGAAGATGGCTCTGTGAGAAAATTTTGTGTGAAATCAAGACTTGATACTGATGTTGAACTTGAGTATTATAAAAAAGGTGGCATACTTAAGTACGTTCTTGCAAAAATTTTAAAAAGCAGTTGATTGGTTTTAATGCTTTTTTTAAGTGGAATGCTTGGGAATATATAATATGAATTGTACAAAATTAGCAATCGTTAACAGATCAATTCCCTGTAATTCGCCGAATTGTAAGCGTTTACAGGGTGCTGAATATGCAAGGCGGTGGGTACGCAGATGTACTCATGTACTTCAATTGCCCGCCAGCGCAGCAGGTGTAGTGCCCTGTGAATGCTTGCCAAAATTAAAACTTAATAAGATAATATTGGTCTTTCTCTTATTGACCGTTTTTTTGTACTCCTCTTCTGCCCTGGCAATATCTGTGAGTCAGGAAAAAGAGTTGGCAAAAGAATTTATAGCAATGATTGAAAAACATAAACCTATTATCAAAGATCCCATAGCAGCAGGCTTTATTTCAGAGATTGGAAACAGGATCGTTGAACAGCTGCCTCCCCAGCCCTTTGAATTTTCTTTTAGTATTGTTAATGAAGATCATTTTAATGCTTTTGCAAGTCCCGGATCTAATATTTTTATAAACAGAGGTCTTGTTACATCCCTTGATAATGTTAATGAGCTTGCCGGTATCCTTGCCCATGAGACAGGCCATGCCGTGTGCCGTCATGTTTCCCAGATGATTGATAAATCAAAAATGGTAAATATAGGAACCCTTGCGGGAATGCTTGCAGGAGTTCTGATGGGAGCTTCTGGGGCAGGAGATATTGCCCAGGGAGTGGTAATAAGTTCAGCTGCAGCCGGTCAATCCACCATGCTGGCATTTAGCCGGGAAAATGAAACCGAGGCAGATCAGAAAGGGCTTGTTTATGCAGCCAACGCATCCTTTTCACCATGGGGACTTTTAACAGGTCTTGAAAAAATCAGGGCCAATGATTTTTATGGCACAGACAGTATCCCCGGATATTTAAAAACCCACCCGGGAACCAAGGAGAGAATCGTATATATTCAGGCCTGGATTGAAGACCATTATAAAGAAAAGGATCTGGATAACGGCATTGATCCCTTTAGATTTGAGATGATTAAATACAGGCTGGCCGGTATATACGGAGAAAAAGATGAGACTGAACAGAAGCTTGGTCATCTTCTTGAAAAAAAATCTGATAATCCAGCTGTTCATTATGGAATGGCTCTTGTTCTTACAAGAAAATTAAGATTTGAAGAGGCCCTTGCCCATTTGAACCTGGCTCTTGCCATGAAGCACTTAGATCCTTTAATGCTTTTTGAGATTGGCAGAGTTTATTATATGCAGGGGGAATATAATAAAGCTTTAAACATTTTTAAGGGGCTTGAGAACATTGAGAAAGTAAAGCCCCTTGTCTGTTATTACCGGGGTAGTGCCCGGCTTGAACTTGGAATGATGCAGCCTGCCAGGGAAGATTTTTTAAAAGTGATTGACGATTCCATACCATTTTTCCCCAGGGCTTATTACAACATGGCAAGAATTTCTGGAGTAAATGGTGAAAAAGGAAATTCCCACTATTATCTTGGACTTTATTACAATGAGATACATGACAGACGTAACACCTGTTTTCATCTTAACCAGAGCATTAAGACTCTTTCTGATCCCCAAAAAAAAGAGAGAGCAAGAACACTTCTTAAAAAGTGTGGGAAAGGTGGCAGTTCTAACAAGAGATCAAAACAATAAGATAATCGTTCACCGTCAAAATGCTGTTAAAATAACAAATTCAGGCTTTGTCAAAACGTGCAAACTGCATGGAAAATGTTCCCCTTCCCTGGGTGGCTGATCTTAGTGCTGTGGAATAGCCAAACATCTTAGAGAGAGAAACAGTGGCGTTGATCACCTGTATATTAGTTTTGGGAGTTATTGATTCAATTTTCCCCCCCCGGGTATTGATATCTGCAATGGCGTCACCCATATAAGAGTCAGGAACAAATATCTCCACATCCATTACAGGTTCAAGCAGGGAGAGCGTTCCATTTTCCATTGCATTCCTGCATGCCATGGAAGCACACACTGAAAAGGCAAGGGCAGAACTTTGGTCATTAAAGGAGCCGCCTTTAATGATAATCTCTGTGTCCACCACAGGATATCCTTTTAAACATCCGCTTTCAAGACTCTCCCTTGCTCCTTTTTCAACAACCGGGATATACTCCGGGGGAATCATCTCTTCTGAAGCCCGGGCGCTGAATTTGACTCCCTCACCCCTTTGAAGCGGTTTAAGTTCAATTTTAACCTCGGCAAAATGCTTTTTCCCGGAGATCTCCCTTTCAAAAATAGCTGCACCAGCTGCTTTTGAAGCCATTGTCTCTCTGTAGACAACCTGGGGGCTGCCCACATTAACATTGGTTTTAAATTCCCTGAGCATTCTTGATATGATTATTTCAAGGTGGAGTTCACCCATACCTGAGAGGATGGTCTGGCCGGTATCTTCATCTATGTTTACCTTAAGCGTTGGGTCCTCAATGGTGAATTTTTTAAGAACTTCATCAAGTTTTTCCTGATCAGCGTGGGTTTTAGGCTCTATGGCAATGGATATAACTGGTTTGTCAAATTCCATTTTTTCCAGAAGAACAGGATCTTTCTCCGAGCAGAGAGTTTCACCTGTTGAGGAGTCTTTAAGTCCCACAATTCCAACAATCTCACCTGCTGATGCTTCAGTAACCCTCTCTCTCTTGTTGGCGTGCATTTTAAGAATTCTGGATAATTTCTCTTTTTTATTCAGGCCCGGGTTGTAAATTTCTGCTCCGGCAGTAAGGGTTCCACTGTAAATTCTTGCAAAGGAGAGTTTTCTTCCTTCAATCATGGATACTTTAAAGATAAGTGCTGCAAGTGGTGCTGATCTTTTTGCAGGATATTCAACAATCTCTTCTGTTTCAGGATGAATTCCCTTTACAGATGGAATGTCAGCAGGGCTTGGTAAAAAGGATTCAATGGCATTGAGCAGGGGCTGTACCCCTTTATTCTTCAGGGCGGTACCGCACAGGACAGGTACAAGTTTTCTTGTGATTGTGGCTTTTCTTATGGCAGTTGTCATCTCTTTTAAGGAGATCTCTTCTTCTGAAAGATATTTTTCCATGATATTATCATCAACATCTGCAAGAGCTTCCACAAGTTTTTCACGGTATTCTTCTGCTTCATCCCTTAGTTGGGAGTCTATTTCACTTGTATTGTATTCTGCTCCCATGGTCTCATTATCCCAGGAGAGCTGTTTCATCTCAAGAAGATCTATCACACCTGAAAAATTTTCTTCCTGGCCCACGGGAATTTGAAGCATTAAGGGGATTGCCTTTAATTTCTCCTTTATCATATTCACGGCATTAAAATAGTTGGCCCCTGTTCGATCCATTTTATTGATAAATGCTATTCTTGGGACATTATATCTGTCAGCCTGACGCCACACAGTCTCTGACTGGGGCTCAACTCCACCCACAGCACAGAAAACTCCCACGGCACCATCAAGAACCCGCAGGGCACGTTCAACTTCAATGGTAAAATCAACATGGCCCGGAGTGTCTATGATATGTATCTCTGCTTTTTTCCACTGACAGGTGGTTACAGCAGCTGTGATGGTGATACCGCGGTTCTGCTCATCCTCCATCCAGTCCATTACAGCTTCTCCGTCATGGACTTCTCCGATTTTATGGGATCTTCCGGTGTAGTAGAGTATGCGCTCTGTGACAGTTGTCTTGCCCGCATCAATGTGGGCCATGATTCCAATGTTTCTGATCTGTTTTATATCTGTTTTTTTACTCATTTTATATCAGCATGTTTGCTTTATGGGGACTGAAAAGGTCAAGTTGTCCGGTAAAAAGGGGGGGGCACCCTTTCCTGGAGCAGAAATTATAGCCTTCTGCTGTTTCAGGAATACTTAAAGCAAGAGAATTGACAATGGTTCATATCATCAAAACTCTGATTCTGCTCCTCCTGTTATTTCTGTTTGGATATTGTTATCAAGGTCAATAATTTTTTTTCATCTTTTTAACTGCCACGGGCAGCCTTGGTGGTCTAAGTCTGCACACAACAAATGATGAAAGTTACACTCCTGGTTTGACAGGACTTTCATATAAATAATAACCATGGCATTAAATCTGATTTCTGCAGGAATTTATTACAGTATTGCCCGTGATGTGTCAAGAATTTTGGTGAATGAAACCTTGACATTTTTTTTTTTTTAAATTAGATAATTTGACTGAGCGCTCGATCAACAGGAACCAAATCAAAACCAAACAAAAGAAAGTAAAAAACTTTAAAACGTGTGATATTGTAAAAGCCATTGTCACAAAAGGTAAAAAACAGGAATTTGCCTTGGAATGATATTTGTAAGAACCAGTGGGTTTTGTCAATATCAAAACACCAACAGCTGCTTGTATAATGTATTAAGTTGGGACTGTTGCCAATTAATACATTCTACAGGCAGCTATACTTATTAAGGAGGCGGCAATTTTTCCCCTGGGCTGAAGACGGGGGCCTTGCCGAAAATTTATGGATGAAATGAACAGTATTGTTGAAAAAGCAGATCAGGAACTCTTGTTAAAGATGGTTGTTGACTCGTTCCGGCGTGTGGTTGTTCATTATGGTCACTGGTTTGCCCAGGTGGAACATCAGCTGGGCATGGAAAAGGCCATGGAGATTGAAAAGAAGGTCTGGGATGTAAGTTTTGGTAATCAAATTGGTCGTTTAGGCAAAATCCTTGGATTTGAGATTGACAATGGTGTTCCTTCTGTTTTAAAAGGGATGTCCAGGGAGACTCTTCTCGATCTTCTGGAAAAAATGGGAGTCAACTGGCTGGCAAATGATGGAATCTGGTTCCAGGCAGTGGAAAAAGAATTTGGAATGCATGATGCAAAACGGTGCAATGATACCTGCTGGACAAGATATTCACCCTTTGAAGCTGCAAGAATCAAGGAACTTCTTGATCTTCCTGAAAATGGCGGTCTTCCTGCTCTAAAGAAGGCGTTGTCTTTCAGGATGTATGCCCTGATCAATAAGCAGTCCATTGAAGATATTGATGAGAATTCATTTATTTTTCGGATGAATGAGTGCCGGGTGCAGAATGCCCGAAAGAGAAAGGGAATGGATGATTATCCTTGTAAATCAGCTGGTTTGGTGGAGTATCCATATTTTGCTGCAGCTATAGATCCAAGGATCACAACAGAATGTATAGGCTGTCCTCCAGATGATCATCCAAAGGAGTGGTATTGTGCCTGGAAATTTACGTTAAATAGTGTTTGAACGTTTTCGTCCAGACACGGGCTCTCGGTCAGCCGTTAAATAGATAAAATAAGGTCTCTATTAAAGCATGGGACTTGAAAAGAATGGGGCTTGGTTCTATATTCGACCATTTGATGGTGGGATCACCGTTGTTCCTGCAATCAGGATATATGGCCGACGTTAGAACCAAACCCAAAGAATGCTTTTTTTATTAATTTTTAATAAAGGAAAATTGTTATTATGGGAATTATAGCGGATAATATCAAGGATCTGCAGGAGCGCGAGAAAAGGATTCTTGGCATGGGTGGAGAAAAAGCCCTGGAAAAAAGACGGGAAAAGGGGAAGCTCAATGCCCGTGAAAGGCTTGATCTTCTTTTTGATAAGGGTACTTTCCGGGAAATTGATATGTTTGTAACACACAGGTGCGTTAATTTCGGCATGGAGACTAAAGAGATCCCTGCAGATGGTGTTGTAACAGGTCATGGACTGGTGGAAGGACGGGTTGTATTTGCATATTCCCAGGATTTCACAGCAAGAGCCGGAAGTCTTGGAGAGATGCATGCCAAAAAGATGTGCAAGATTATGGATATGGCACTTAAATCAGGGGCTCCTGTTGTTGGAATAAATGATTCAGGAGGTGCAAGAATACAAGAGGGTGTGGATGCACTTTCAGGATATGGAAATATTTTTTTTAGAAATTCATCAGCATCCGGGGTTATTCCTCAGATTTCAGCCATTATGGGGCCAACTGCCGGTGGTGCCGTCTATTCTCCTGCCATGACAGACTGGATATTCATGGTTAAAAAGACAAGTTACATGTTTATTACAGGACCCCAGGTTATCAAATCTGTTACAGGCGAGGAGATATCATTTGAGGATCTGGGCGGTGCCATGACCCACAATGAAAAAAGCGGGGTTGCCCAGTTTGCCTGTGAATCTGATGAAGATGCTCTTGTTCAGATAAGGAAACTCCTCTCATATCTTCCTTCAAATAATATGGAAGATCCACCCTTGGTGGATACAGGAGATGATCCATATAGAATGGATGAATCCTTAGACACTCTTATTCCGGATAATCCCAATCAAGCCTATGATATTAAAGATGTTATTACATCCATTGTTGATAATGGTGAGTATTTTGAGCCCCATGAGTATTATGCAAAAAATATTGTAATATGCTTTGCCAGAATGAATGGACGGACCCTTGGAATTATAGCAAATCAGCCTAATTTCCTTGCCGGATGCCTTGATATGAATGCTTCTGACAAGGCAACAAGGTTTATAAGATTCTGTGATGCCTTTAATATACCAATGCTGACCATTGCCGATGTTCCAGGGTATCTTCCCGGAAGTGATCAGGAATGGGGCGGAATTATCAGGCACGGAGCAAAACTGTTGTGGTGTTATTCCGAGGCAACTGTTCCAAAACTGCTTTTGATAACCCGCAAGGATTATGGGGGCTCATACCTTGCCATGTGTTCAAAAGATCTTGGTGCTGACATGGCATTTGCATGGCCTTCGGCACAAATTGCAGTTATGGGAGCTGCCGGAGCTGCCAATATTATACATGCAAAAGAGATAAAAAATGCCGATGATCCAGTAGAAACACGAAAGGAGAAGATTGAAGAGTATGAAAAACTTTTTGCCAATCCCTATTGTGCTGCAAGCCGTGGATTTGTTGATGCAGTGATAAGACCTGCCGAAACAAGAGCCCGTATTGTTGATGCTTTGGAGGCGTTGTCCACTAAACGTGAAATGCGGCCGGCAAAAAAACATGGTAATATCCCGGTTTAATATCTAAGGTTGGAGCAGATATCATGTAAATTTTTTATGGGGTGCTTAGTATGACTATGAACAAAAAGAAACTTGCTGCAGCTACAGCAGCAGTTTTTACATATATTAAAACCGAGGAGGAGACTGCCTCTCTTGCTGTACCGGACCGGGTTCAGGTCTCCGGCATGGAGGTAAAGCCCAATGTCTGGGGCAGCTGCGGCAGGAGTGATCTTATGCAGATTCGTAACATGATGCAGATGCGTGTATTTAAATAATAAGCTGTCAGGACTTAGCTGATTTACAGGAGAAAAAAATGATGGAACATGGCAAAGTAGAAATGTGTGACATGAAATATGAAAAAGACAGGCCGGCTGCAGCAAATCCTCTTCAAATTGAGGATCTGTCCCTGCGTGACGGTCATCAATCTCTTTTTGCAACCAGGGGAAGAACAGAGGATATGATTCCTGTGGCAGAGAGAATGGATGAAATAGGGTTCTGGGCTGTTGAGATGTGGGGCGGTGCCACCTTTGATACCATGCATCGTTATCTTAATGAGGATCCCTGGGAGAGGATCAGAACCCTTAAGAGATATTTAAAAAAGACTCCGTTTTCCATGCTTTTACGTGGACAGAACCTTGTTGGTTACAGAAACTATGCCGATGATGTTGCAAAGGCTTTTGTAAACCGGGCTGCTGAAAACGGCATGGACGTATTCAGAGTATTTGATGCATTAAATGATTTCAGGAATTTTGAAGCTGTTGTACCTGTGATCAAGGAGTGTGGAAAGCATTTCCAGGGCACAATATGTTATTCCCTTACAGAAGCCCGCATGGGCGGGGATGTTTATAATCTTGATTATTACATAAAAAAGGCAAAAGAGCTGGAAGCAATGGGTGCTGACAGTATCTGTATCAAGGATATGGCAGGACTTATGGCTCCCTATGATACTTTTGACCTTGTTAAGGCATTAAAGGAAAATGTTGCTCCAAAGATTCACCTTCACAGCCATTTTACCTCGGGCATGGCTTCCATGAGCCATCTAAAGGCTGTTGAGGCTGGAGTTGATATTCTTGACACCTGTTTTTCTCCCTATGCTTTTAGAACATCCCACCCTGCTGTGGAGCCCCTTGTAATGTCTCTGCTTGGTACAAACAGGGATACAGGTTTTGATATTAAAGCACTTGCTGATATAAATAAAACTTTTGAAGAGGAGATACTTCCTAAATACAGACATCTCCTTGATGATACCAAGGTTTCTGTTATTGATATTAATGTGCTTTTACACCAGACCCCGGGCGGAATGCTCTCCAACCTTGTGAATCAGTTAAGGGAGATGGATGCTCTTGACAGATTAAATGATGTTTTTGAAGAGCTGCCCAAGGTGAGAAAAGAGCTTGGCCAGGTGCCCCTTGTTACTCCAACAAGTCAGATTGTTGGAATCCAGACAGTTAATAATGTCCTTTTTGACAAAGGTGATGACCGGTACAAGATGATAACAGCCCAGGTCAAGGATCTATGTTATGGATTATATGGAAAGACTTCTGTTCCCATTGATTCTGATATTCAGAAAAAGGTACTTAAAGGTTACGACAGGGGAGAAGAGCCCATAACATGCAGGCCTGCTGAAGTTCTTGAGGCTGAACTTGAAAAGGCAAAAGAGAAAATAGGGGATCTTGCAGTTGATCAGGATGATCTGATTCTTTATACACTTTTTCCTGTTACAGGTAAAAAGTATCTTATGCACAAATACGGGAAAGAGGAAGTGCCGGAATCAGTTAAGGCCATCACTCTGGCAGATGTTGCAAAAGAGGCAGAGCTTATTAAAAAGGCAAAAGCCGGGGAACTTGTTGAAAAAACAAAGGCTGATGCTGCTGAAAAAAGTGAAAATCTTCGTACCTTTAACGTGTTTGTTGAAGATGAATGTTTTGAAGTTGGGGTTGACGAGGTGGGCGGTGCGCCGGTCATCGCCTATACCCAGCCTGTTCAGCAGCAGGCACAGCCCCAGACCCAGGCAGCCGGTCCGGTTCCTGCCCAATCCCAGGGAACCAGGGTTCCCCCTCCACCTGCTGCTGCAAAAGCTGCCCCTGCTGCAGCTCCATCTACACCAGCTCCCAAGGCTGAAAAGAGTGCTGCAGCACCTTCACCAGCACCTGTTTCAGGGTCTGGAACTCCCATTAAGGCTCCCATGCCGGGCATGATCATAAAGTATGAAAAAAATGTGGGTGACAGCGTAAACCAAGGTGAGACAATTGTTATTCTTGAAGCCATGAAGATGGAAAATGCTCTTCCAGCACCCACAGATGGAGTTATTCAGTCAATTGGCTTTAGTGCTGGAGATTCAGTCTCAAAGGATGCTGTCCTTGCTGTGATTGAGTCAACAACCCCTACCCTAAAGGGATAGGGGCTTGAAAAAGCTCCTGCCTGACAGGGTTGCGAACTGCTTGCATAGAGTTTGTGGTTGATTAGACAGCTAAAAGTAGTTTTTTTAGCAGCCGTTTAGAACATATATAGGCTGACCTCGATGCTCCACAAGTCGAATCGTT
>JAYEHB010000663.1:0-3069 GCA_034659375.1 Thermodesulfobacteriota bacterium | reverse complement strand
AATAATAGGTTCAACTGCCATGGAAAAGGCTTTTCTTATTACATCATGGATGATAGTTATGATTACCGAGCTTCTTAATTCTGCAATAGAAACTGTTGTGGATAGAATTGGAACAGAACACCATGAACTTTCCGGAAGAGCTAAGGATATTGGGTCTGCAGCTATCTTCATAAGCCTCTGCCTTGCAGCCTGCATATGGGGATTTATTATAATGGGAAAAATAGTTTAAAAAAAGTGGGTGGATTTTTTTAATTTTCATATTTGTCTGTTTTTGCAAAAGCCATAACCTGAAGGTCACACGTAACCTGAAGGTCACACGTAACCTGAAGGTTAGGGAATGGGGACAGACATTTGAACGCTGAAGAGCAATTTGTAAGGGGAAATTTTTTTATGACAAAACAAATTTTTGCAGATCTGCACAATCACACAACTGCGTCAGACGGTGATTTTTCGCCGGAAGAGATGGTGTTAAAAGCAAAAAAAGCTGGTATTTCAGTTGTTGGAATAACAGATCATGATACTGATAATGGACTTGACAGAGCCATTGATGCAGGAAAGAGATACGGCATTGATGTTGTGCCTGGTGTTGAGATATCTGTCAGATTCAAACGCTCTTTTTTTACCGGCACCCTTCATCTTCTCTGTTATTTTGCTCCTGTTCTGCTTGCCAGTAAAGCCTTTAGAAGAAAACTTAAATCCACTCTGGCAAAGGGCAGAGGGGAGAAACTTGTCAGGGATAGAGTTACAGAAATAAACAGAATCTTTGGACCAAAAGGTAAAAACCCAATTCTATTGGGAGAGATTACTTTTGAACAAATAGCAGAGTACAGTTCCAATGCTACAAGGCGGCACTTTTCCCTTGTTTTAAATGAAAAACATAAAATTAAAGATCGTGATCTGATTAACAAAATAATTGGTAACAACAGCCCGGCATATCTGCCATCAGGAATAGACCTTGATATTGTCAGCGCATTTATTAAGGATTTCCCGGTGATAAGTGTGCTGGCTCATCCGGCAGCAGGTTCTTTTCCGGGAAAAGGACATTATAAAGATGTTCTTCCGCCAGTTGAGACTGTGGAAAAACTGTTTCCTGAGTTTCTTGACGCAGGCCTTGACGGGCTTGAAATCAACTATCCAGGCCATATTTTAGAACATAGAAGCCTTCTCTACACCTGGGCAAAAAAATATAATCTCATTGTTACAGGTGGATCTGACTGTCATGATGCAACAGAACGTCCCCCTGGGGTTGAAGGAATTTCCGAGGATGAGTTTAAAATATTTATAAACAAACTCCGAAATTCAGCAAAATAATATAACCGGCATGGCCTAAAGGGCAGAAACCAAAAAATGGGTCGAAGACGCGAAGCCAACTCCATGAGTTTAAATAGTTGGACGAAGTTTCATATAAACTGCCACGGGCAGCCTTGGTGGTCTAAGTCTGCACACAACAAATGATGAAGGGCAACCACAGGGGGTTGCCCCTACTCCTGGTTTGCCAGGACTTTCATATAAAACCTGAAGGTCACAGGTAAACCACCATGGCAGAACGATTTGCCACAACATAATGATGAAACTCCAAACGGGGACGTTACAATTCAATAGAGATCATGGGCGGCAGAGGATTTCCCCGTCAACAATTACATGTGTGACATCTGAACCTTTTACTCCATAGACCAGAGTGGAAAAAGGATTATACAAGGGCACAAGATGGGGTTTCTCAGTGTTAATGATTATTATGTCAGCTTTTTTCCCTATTTTTAAGGAGCCGATACTTTTGCCAAGACCAAGCGCCTTTGCTCCGCCAATGGTTGCCATTTTTACAACATCTTTGGCATTCATTACACAGGGATCAGAGTATGCAATTTTATGAAGTTTTGCTGCAGTGTCCATCTCTAAAAAAAGGTCAAGATTGTTGTTGCTGGCACTGCCGTCTGTTCCAAGTCCCACAATAATTTCATTTTCCATGATTAAAGGAATTGGAGCAATTCCTGCGGCAAGTTTCATATTGCTTTCAGCACAATGTGCAATGGAAGCACCTCTTTTTTTTATTATGGCAATATCATTCTCATTTATCCAGACGGCATGACTTAAAAGTGTATGTTCATCTAAAAGGCCAAGGCTGTCAAGATATTCAACAGGGGATTTATCTTTATTCTCCTGTATCATGTTTTGCTCATTTTCAGTCTCTGCCACATGAATCTGAAAAAGAATCCCCAGGGAATCAGCAGCCTGCTTTGCTTTTTTTAAAGTTGCCTTTGAGCATGTATATGGAGAATGACAGAATATGGAGGGATGGATACAAGATGATCTGTTTTTCCATTTTTTTGCAAAATTTACAGCTGTTTCAACATTTTTTTCAGGATCAGGAACTCCAGGAGCTGGAAAATCTATCACTCCATGGCCTGTGACAGCTCGTATGCCTGATTCAAGCACGGCTTTGGCAACCAGATCTTCATAAAAATATCCGTCACAGCATGTTGTGGTTCCCGAGAAAAGAAGTTCATGGCAGGAATGAAGTGCCCATTTTTTTACTGAATCCGGGTTGATCTGTTCTGCCTCTGCAGGGAAAATATGCTTGCTGAGCCATATCTCTAAGGGAAGATCATCGGCAAGGCCCCGGAACAGAGACATGGGAAGATGGGTATGGCAGTTTACAAGTCCTGGCATGACAATGGAGCCTGTTGCATCAATCATCTGGGCAGTGCTGTTTTGCAAAAAGAGTTCAGCCTTTCCAATTCCTGTAATAACACCATCCTCTATAAGCAAAGTACCATTCTCAATAACAGGCTCATCATCCTCCATTGTAAGTATCATGCCGTTTTTTATCAAAATATCATCGACCATATATCCTCCATTTTCTGCATCAATTTGTGCCAGTTTGCATAAAGGGGTCAAAATTGTTTTTGTCTCTTTGCCCCTGATCTTTGCCACATTCACAAACCTCTTTGCAAGCCATATTTTTTTAATTATATTGCTCCTTGTGCTCTCCCGGAAAGTCTTTTTGGGAAAAATCTGAGATGTCTGAACGATTTAAAAAGATAAAATATATTGAGTTTACACCCTTTAAAT
>JAYEHB010000662.1:0-3071 GCA_034659375.1 Thermodesulfobacteriota bacterium | reverse complement strand
GGAAGAAGCCTGTACAATATGTTCTTCAATCTACCAGGCTCTGCTTGAACGTTTGGGAAAACCTGAAAAAGTTTTTGAAATGCTCTATGCAAAACCATATTATTTTAACAGACGTCTTGGTTCCGGTATAAGCGTCTTTAATCCGGGAGACAAGCCTGTAAAAATGAATGTGGTTTCAAACCAGATGCTCCAGAACAGGATCAATCATCTTTTCCAGGACTCTAACGTTATAAATTATATCTATTCAAGATTTGCAAAAACCAATAATGGAATATATGCACTCATGGATATTAAATCCCATAATACCGAGCGCATGGTTGAACTTCATAATATTATCAGTGAAGCTGTTCACAAGGTTGAGGATCTTGAAGAGACTGTTGATTCGCTTTTTCTTGCACTTATGAATCCTGAGGATAAGAAAAATATCAGGGAGTTTCCATCCTTTTCAGATAGAATTCTCTATATTAATATTCCATATGTTCTTGATTTAAAGACTGAAGTAAAAATATACTCTAATATTTTTGGACGGCATATAAAGGAGAGTTTTCTTCCCGTGGTAATGGATAATTTCGCAAGAATTATCATATCATCAAGATTAAAGGAAAAATCAGCAAGCCTTGGTGAATGGATAAAAGATCCGTTAAAATACAGACTTTACTGTGATGAAAATCTCATGCTTTTAAAAATGGAGTTGTATTCAGGGAATCTTCCTGAATGGCTTGACGAGGATGACAGAAAGGCTCTTACCTCCAAAATGTGGAGAAAAATTGTAGCAGAGTCTGAAATGGAAGGAAATGAAGGATTCTCGGGAAGAGATTCCATACGAATTTTTGACCAGTTTTATTCCAGGTATGCCAAGGAAGACAGATTGATCAATATGCCGGTTTTATGTGCCTTTTTCAGGAGTATTATGAAAGAGAGACCAAGTATGATACCGGCCAGCTTTCTTGAGTCCATATTAAGGATGTATGATTATTCTGTGCTCCAGCAGGTTAAAGAATCCCTTTATTATTATAATGAGGAGAAAATTGCAAAGGATATTAAAAATTATATATCTGCTGTAAATTTTGAGATTGATTCATCAGTAAAATGTATTTTTACAAAAGAGTCTCTCAATGTGACAGAACAGTTTCTTGAAAGTATAGAGAATCGTATTTTTGCAGATAATGTTGATAAAAAAAGAAGAGAGGAGATGCGCATTGATGTTTTAAAAGAGTATACCACCAATGCCCTCAGCCGGGAGATTATGATTGAGGAAAAGGATATTACAGAGACCAGACTTTTTGGTTCTCTCCATGAAAGATATGTGCATAATTTAAAAAAACGTGTACTTGAGCCTTTTTTGAAGAATGCTAACTTCAGGCGTGCCATAAAGGATTTTGACACTGATGATTTTAAGACATATGATAAAAGGATCAAGAGTGATGTGGAGTTTCTTATCAATAACATGATGACAAAATTTAATTATACCAAGCAGGGGGCAAATGAGGTGTGCATGTATGTTATTGACAGTGACCTTGCCGGCAAGTTTAAATGATTTTGTGTGATGGCGGCCTGACCCCGTTTTACAATATCCCACAACCCCGTAGGGGCAATCCCCTGTGGTTGCCCTTCATCAGGACAACGGGCAGGCACAGGGGCCTGCCCCTACGGTTATTTCGATGATTCCGTGAATTTACAGAATTTAAGGGGATTTTATGAATAAGGAAAAGCATATTCTCACCATGCTTGTTGAAAATGAACCTGGAGTTACAGCCAGAATAACCGGTCTTTTTGCAGGCAGGGGATACAATATTGAAACCATCTGCGGTGCTCCCACAGCAGATCCTGAAATATCAAGGATAACCATCACCACCCGGGCAGGTTCACTGCAGCTTGAACAGTGCATGAAGCAGATAAGAAGATTGACAAATGTTATTAAACTCAGGGATATGACCGGCCGGGAGGCTGTAAAGCGTGAGCTTGCAATTATCTGTGTTTGTGCCGGGCCGGAATCTCAAACTGAAATAGAAAGCATTGTTGATTCTTTTAATGGAAAAATAATTGATAAAGGCTATGAATTATATACCATTGAAGTGACAGGAAAAGAGAACAGCATAGATGAACTGCTTCTTCTCTTAGAACCATTTGGCATTAAAAAACTGGCAAGATCAGGAATACTTGCACTTTACAGGGAAGAGTGAAAAAAAAGAGTGGAAAAATATTAAAAATAGTGTAGTGTGGAAAACAGTGTTTATCGTTTAAAACATTTACCCTAAAAGAAAGAGAGGTTTGTTATGATCAAAAAAGTATTTTTTACGTTGTTTTTGTTTTTGTTTGTTACGTCAACATTTGCAGTTTCTGCCGCAGAGGTTGCCGGTGTAACATTCCCGGGCACAAAGGTTATTGCAGGGAAAACTCTTTCCCTTAATGGAACTGCTCTGAGGAAAGCCTTTGTTTTTGTCAAGGTTTTTGCAGGCGGTTTATATCTTGAAAATACCACAAAAGATGCAAAAGAGGCCATTGAGTCCGAACAGGTTAAATATTATGATCTGCACTATCTTACAAACAAGGCAACTGCCAAGAAAATCCAGAATGGATTTATTGAGGAGATGGAAAAGACAAATCCTGCTGACCTTGTTGAAAAACACCGTGGAGATATTGAACTATATGCATCATGGCTTAATGAGGATATGAAGGTCGGTTCCACTTCTGAGTCAGTATATGTTCCTGGAAAAGGACTTACTCTTATTCTTAACGGCAAGGAAAAGGGTACCATTAAAAGTAAAGAATTTGCACATATGTATTACAGATACAGTCTTGGAGAAAAGGCCGATGAAAAGTTAAAAAAAGGTTATCTTGGCCTGTAGTAAAAGATTGCCTCACCAGCACCGCCAGGAATGCCGCCGACCGTGGGCAAAATTTTTGGCTGCTGGTGGAGTCTTCTTGTTGTGCATCAGGTATTTCCAGAGTTAAATTGAATGCGTAGGGGCGAACGGCCGTTCGCCCGTACAATCATCGCCTGTGCGGATATTTGGTGAAATTGTGGATGATAAAATGAAATTGAATGATGCGGGGGTAATGGTGAAAAA
>JAYEHB010000661.1:0-3086 GCA_034659375.1 Thermodesulfobacteriota bacterium | reverse complement strand
GTTTTAATGGGCTTTAAGATTCTAAAATCTTTTAATAGCTGATTTCTGGCATCCTGGGAAAGGCGGAATGTCTTTATAGGTTTGTTTCCTAAAGAAAAATCATTTTTTTGTAATCTCTTCTTAAGATAGTTTGTCACAAAAATCTGGAGAGATGCAGGTGTAAGCCAATAGCTTTCAGATTTAAAAATATCTTCGTCTGGAAAGAAAGCCGATAATTTTACTCCAAACAATTCATGTTCACGTTCTTCAAGCTCTCTTTCTTCGTTAATTTTGCGTACTTTATTATCTGATAATTGCTGTAATTTCATCTTTATGTCTTTTTTTGATAATTCAAAGTTTTCTACAATACTTTTTATCTCTTTATGAATTTCTCCAAGTATCTCTTCACATTCACCAATGCTTTCTTCAAATATTCCAATCCGGAATAAACAGCTATTGTATATCTCCGCATCAATTGTTCCAGGGGTAATTAGATTATATATTACAACTGCCTCACTTTGCTGCCCCCATCGATCTATACGTCCTATTCTTTGTTCTATACGCATGGGATTCCATGGCAGATCATAATTAATAATTGTGTCACAAAACTGATAATCCAGACCTTCACAACCGACTTCAGAAAACAACATAACATCCAATGCCTTGTCATCCTCTTTCGGTAATTTAAAACGCTTTCTTAGTAATAACCGGTCTTCATCCTTTACATCACCATGTACAAGACCAAACCTGATATTTTTTAATTTAAGCCTTTGTTCTATATAAGCAAGAGTGTGGCGAAAAGTGCTGAAAACAATAACTTTATTGTTCTCCATTAAAGATTTTTCTTCAATAATTTTCCAAAAAGCACTAAACTTAGGATCATCTGATGACATATTGGCTGCAAGCTCAGTAATTTTTTGAGCTTCCATCTTCAATTCTTCACTAAATTCCATTTCAGACAAATCATTTTCTGATAAATCATTATCATTTATTTCAAACAATTGAATTTTCGATAATCTTCGGTTGAGGATATCTGATAAAAAAGGAGCCAATCCCAAAATGCTGCTTGAAGCCTGGCGACGGATTGTGGACATCATGAATTTTACATTTTGGATGCCATGGGATGCAGATAACGCCTTTGCTTGAAAATCGAGCAATGTATCATGAAGTGTTTCCTGTTCCAATGTAAAAGGTACTTCAATTGTTTCAGGCTTTCTGATACAAAAATTATCAATATCGCGTCTTCTCGTTCGGTTGATTATGTTGTGAAAACTGTGAAATCTTTCAATCTCACCTATTAGTGCAATTCGTTTATCTTGTGGTATATTATCCTCAAGCAGCATATTGCAACCATCCTGAAATACAGGATTATTTTTAAGAAGTGTTTCTCCCCAGGAGGTGTTGGAGGCATCTATTAGAGATGTTAAAGCTAATTTATTCCAGTCATCCCCGCCAGAACGTATCTGTTTAACCGCTTTATTAATGTAAGGATTAGGCTCTGCCATATGCTCAAAAGTCTCCTTATCAATTACAAGATCAGGGCGTAAAAGATTGAGAAGAGAAAAAAGATCCTGATTCCCGAGTTGAATAGGGGTAGCAGTCAGGAAAACAACAGCTTCTGCATTTTCACAAAAATATCGAACGGCTTTATGTTTAAAAGTATTTGAATTTCTGACATGATGTGCTTCATCTACAATAACAAGATCAAAATGAGGAGGAGGATCAAGGTCAAGCAGCCCTGTAAATATTTTTTTGCCTGTTTCATTATTGCCAAATAATAATTTTTCATCAAACAAAGAAAAAGGAAGAATTGCTTTATGTTTTGAATCCGGCCACTCGCCTTCAAGATCAGTTTCATCAATACAATAGCGTAATGCTTTTCCATCAAGCTGGGCAAACCGTTCATCAAACCGCTTCATCTCAAATTCCCATTTACGCTCTGCGACAAGAGGCTTGGGGCAAATTATCAGCACAGATTCGATATGATTTCTTGCCTGCAATTCCCTCAGTATCAGTCCGGCTTCAATAGTTTTTCCAACACCAACGCCATCTGCTATTAACAAACGGGGTTGATCGGATCTGATAATTTTTAACGCTGGTCTGAATTGATAAGGAACAAAATCTATTCTTGCAGCATTAAGAGAATAGAGGATTGAAAGAGATGGATGATTGATTTGTAATGCTGTAAGAAGGCTGTGCAATTCTTTCAAGGGGAGATATTCTTTCTCTTTTTTTTGCTCCAAAACCTGTAACTGTGACAAATAGAAAGGCTGTGATTTTCCATCAATAAAAAGAGTATATCTTGTAGAGTCGCCCTGTTTATTAATATTTATAACAGCTCCGGTTTTGTCTGGATCACTTTTGAGTGCAACAACGCTTCCAATCTTGATATCACCTTTTAATACAGAGACAGAAATATTTTCATGATCTGTGTTCCCTGATTTTTTTTTAAAATCTAATGCTGGGTCATTATTTTCTTTGATAATAGAAATTTTAAATTGTTTGATCTCCAAAATTTTTTCATTTCCGGGATTAAGTATTCCCACAAAACGCTGAAGTGTATCTATATCCCTGTATGTATCATCTACATCAATACCGTGAGTGTTAATATGTGCCCAGCGGTTGCGGACAGTTTGCATTTCTTTTACAAAATGCCTGTCCTGATTTGACAGATTGCATTTCTGAGATAATTGATACCAGTTTTGATCAAGAATACGCAACAGTGCTGCAAGGTCAAGCTGATCAAGCGAAAATATTTTATTTTGTTCAACCCGTTGACTCTGCTGGTATGAAAGGGATTTTATAACAATAGATTGCCACCATGTATTGTCCAAAACAGGTAATCTTGTGTTAAGCCATTTGCTGAGTTCATCTGTGGCATACATAAGAAAAGTTGAAAGTTGTGTAGCAATTGCTGATGTTTCCATAGTCTCCTCCTGTTTTTTTGTATTTATAATGACATCAAATTGCTTTTCAGTATTGATAATAATGTTTGGTTTAAATGAAATTACACCTTAAAAAAAAATTGTATTAGTGACTTTCATGCTTTGTTGTGGGCAAACCGAGGTGAAAAATTAGGGCTGCCCGTGGCAGTTATATAAAAATCC
>JAYEHB010000660.1:0-3091 GCA_034659375.1 Thermodesulfobacteriota bacterium | reverse complement strand
AGGCACATAGCTCACTATGCACCTGCCATCACACCTTGAAGACGAACAAAAATCCTGCACAAAATTTGGATAATTATTTTATTCCAACTCCCTTAGTTGATAGATTCTCTTGACGAAGAAGACCGAACAGCATTAATCCGGTGATTGACTTCATGCTGATTAAGAAAAAAAAATTGAATTTTATTTCAAAATAAAACACTGCTGAACATATAGCTTAAAAGGAAGGAATAAAAATGAACCAAACCCAACAAGCCCTCGGGCAGGTAGAAGAAATTGGTAAAATGCTGGAACCGATGATTAGACGGGTTATACGCGAAGAACTGACAAGGATAACAAAGACAGAACCGAGCATATTTTATTTTAACCCGGATACACCAATTTACAAAGATATGGAAGATATAATACAACGTAAGACTCAGGGACATATCAAATTACATTCACATGAAGAGGTCTGGAGTGAATGATTATCAAGCTGTATATGAAGACCTGTTTGTTAAAAATTTACGCCGATATTCATCAATAAAAAATCTTGCCAAAAAGAAAATAGACCGAGTTCTTTCAAATCCATATCACAATACAAAGTTCCTTGGTGATCCCAGTGAAAAGCTAAAATTTATTGAAGATATCGAACAACTGTTGAATCGAAATTTTAAACCTCAAAAGCCAGGGCCAAAAAACAAAGCACAATGATTGTCCTTGGAATAATTAAGTATGGTGTCCCCGGAATTAAAAGTATGGTGTCCCCGGAATTATGCCCGGAATTATGTGAAGTCAATACTGGCAAACACGCCGCTGGTCCGGAATCTCAAAAACGAGGAGTATCTAAAAATCATCTTGAATGGATGTTCCAGTCTGGAAGAAAGGTTTTCACAAATCGATGCTCGTCTGGTACAACAGGAAATGAACTGTAGACAAAACAAGGATGAAATTTTACCTGCGATCAAAAAAACGATAAAGGATGTTAAATTTACGGAAAAAGTTTCCAAACTGTTTTGTCCGTGTTGAAGCAAAACTTATGCCAACCGTCATTTGCGGTTATAGAGAAAAAGGGAGATCAAAATGTTAAAAAAATTAAATAATTTATCAATCAGGGTAAAACTTATGATTTGCATAATCTTTGCACTTGTCATTTCTTCCAGTTCTATTTTTTTTATAAATAGAATCATTGTAAAAAAAGAAATACAGCAAATTACTAAAAGCAAACTTGAAGATATGGTCCAGTCAACACTCTTTTTTCTCGAAAAACAAGAGTTAGAGTGGGAAATTATCCAAAAAATATTAAACAAGGAGATTACCATTGGGAAAAAGGGGTTTATATTTGTAATTGACCTTAAAGGAAATATGGTTGTTCATAAAAAAGTCCAGGGCAAAAATTGGATTTCAAAACCCCATATCAAACATATTGTCGAAACAAAAAATGGATATCACAGATATCTTTCACCAAAGACAGGAACATATAAAGTCGCAGCCTTTAGATATTGGGAAGATAAAGGTCGCATCATTGTGGCATCCAGTTTTGAAAATGATGATTTAAAAACTCCCTTACAGAATATGACAGTGACCAGTCTGATGATTCTTATTCCTCTCGTAATTCTCCTTTTTGGTATTTTGTATTTCATCATAAACCGAGTGGTCACAAAACCTTTGAACAGGGTAATCTACGGACTTTCTGAAGGGGCAGAGCAAGTAGCATCAGCATCAGGTCAGGTATCTAATGCAAGCCAATCTCTTGCGGAAGGATCGTCAGAACAGGCGGCTTCTATAGAAGAGACATCATCTTCCATGGAAGAGATATCCTCCATGACCAAGAAAAATTCTGAAAACGCCAGGCATGCGGATGGGTTGATGAAAGACGCAAACCAGGTGGTGAAAACCGCTAATGAGTCAATGAATCAACTCACAGATTCCATGAAAGAAATATCAAAGGCAAGCGAAGAAACATCTAAAATTATTAAAACCATTGATGAGATCGCTTTCCAGACAAATCTGCTGGCGCTCAATGCTGCCGTCGAAGCAGCAAGGGCAGGAGAAGCCGGAGCCGGGTTTGCCGTGGTGGCCGATGAAGTCAGGAACCTTGCCATGAGAGCTGCTGATGCTGCCAAAGATACAGCAGAGCTCATTGAAGGAACTGTGAAAAAAGTAGGAGATGGTTCCCAGCTTGTTGAAACCACCAATGAGGCTTTTGGCAAGGTTGCAGAAAGCTCAGGCAAAGTAGGAGATATTGTAGCCGAAATTTCAGGCGTGTCGGATGAGCAGGCAAACGGAATTGAGCAGGTAAATAAAGCCATAACAGAGATGGATAAGGTGGTTCAGCAGAATGCTGCCAATGCAGAGGAGTCAGCTTCAGCATCTGAAGAGATGAATGCCCAGGCAGAGCAGCTTAAAGACTATGTAGGAGATCTTGTCATGCTGGTTACAGGAAAGAAGAATCAATGAATTCGGGGGACACGAAGCATAATTCCTGTTGTTCAGCGTATTACCGCCCGAACCGTTCGAATTGGCAGAAATTCTCTTTCATACCCCTGAATGACAAGGAGTTATGTATCGTGTCCCCTGAATTTAACGCAGAGAGAAAAGGGGGACAGACCACGTTTTTTTTTGCATTATGATGGTGGAGGGGTCAAATCTTTAATCTTGACAAATAACTAACAAATTCTGTTGAGAGGTAATAAAATCAAGATTATCGGTAAAATGTCGCACAATACAATTATCCATTAAAACTGGAAAACAAGTGTTTTGGGAATGAAATGTCAAGATTAAAGATGCGACCCCAATTCCTACAGAATGATGAAATTGAGTTATTCAGAAAACATGAAAGAACAGGCAGGCCTATTGGTGTACCAGCATTTATTGAAGATATCGAACAACTGTTGAATCGAAATTTTAAACCTCAAAAGCCAGGGCCAAAAAACAAAGTACAATGATTGTCCTTGGAATAATTAAGTATGGTGTCCCCGGAATTCTATGGACGTCTTTGGAATCGTGAATTTACTTTTAGCTATACTTTGCCGAAAAATACTCTTGGTCTATCTGACAATTTTAATCAAGTAGATAAAAAGAAAATATATAATACACTTGTGATGCTTGCCTA
>JAYEHB010000659.1:0-3101 GCA_034659375.1 Thermodesulfobacteriota bacterium | reverse complement strand
TCAGAACATACTGAGGTCAGAATGCAGCAGGAGAGGATGAATCGGCTTTTAAAATGTAAAGTTATTTTTGAGTGAGCCCTTAGCATTCGTTCTTAAAGACAGACTCTGCCAAAAATTAATTTTTATTGCTAAAATTTATTTGACGTATTGTTATTATTTGTTTTAATGTATAAAAAGAATAATATTTTAATGCTCTCCTTAATTTTTGATTTAAAAAATGGCATCCTCATATCAGCATAAAAGTAGTTTACACTTTTTTAAGGAGAGTCCCTTTAAATAGGGAATGGTTTCAGAAAGTGTAAGGTACTGATGAAGTTATGCGAAGTTGATAATATAAAAAAAAAGGAGTTGTATAATGGAAAAAACAGGCAAAATTCGGGTTGCTTCAGCCTCCACCTTTGAAATGCAGCCAACCCTGCCTCTCTCCGGGCGAGGCAGGGTTGAGTATGATAAAAAAGGAGTTTAGGCTATTGTTGGTTTGAATGAAAAAAACAATTACACAGAGGAATATCTATGACACAACTATTGGGTACCATTGACAGTTTTATGTGGGGACCGGTAACAATATGTTTACTGGTTGGTACAGGGATTCTTATAGCTTTTATGTTGAGATTGATTCAATTCAGGCATTTTGTTTATGCCTGGAAAATAATTTCAGGGAAATTTGATAACCCTGATGATTCAGGAGAAGTCTCTCATTTTCAGGCACTTTCAACCGCTCTTTCAGCTACAATTGGCACTGGTAATATTGCAGGAGTTGGAACTGCCATTGCCCTGGGTGGTCCTGGTGCAATTTTCTGGATGTGGGTTACTGCTGTTTTTGGAATGGGGCTGAAATATGCCGAGTGTTTACTGGCTTTAAATTTCAGGGTTATTCATGAAGACGGAAGTGTTGGTGCCGGTCCCATGTATTATCTTGAAAAAGGACTTGGAAAAAAATGGCTTGGTGTGGCTTTTGCTGTATTTGCAGCAATTGCCTCCTTTGGAATTGGAAATATGGTACAGGCAAATTCTGTTGCTGAGCCTCTTCTTGCATCTTTTGGAATTCCCAAATTAGTAACAGGGATAGTTATTGCTGTTCTCTGTTTTGCAGTAATTGTGGGCGGTATTAAACGTATAGGTAACTTTGCCAGTAAAATCGTTCCATTCATGAGTATAGTTTATATTATCAGTGTTCTGATAATTATACTGACAAACCTTGAGCATGTTTTATCGGCGTTCAGCCTGATTTTTCATGATGCATTTACCGGATCAGCAGCTTCCGGTGGTTTTACAGGTGCAGTGGTTGCCCAGGCCATAAGGTTTGGTGTTGCCAGGGGTATTTTTTCTAATGAAGCAGGTCTTGGAAGTGCTCCCATTGCCCATGGTGCTGCCCAGACCAATGAGCCTGTACGTGAAGGTCTTGTGGCCATGTTAGGTCCCTTTATTGATACAATAGTCATTTGTACCATGACAGCCCTTGCTATTATTATGACAGGTGCCTATGAGCTTCTTGGAAGCACTGGCGCACCTCTTTCCGGTTCTAATCTCACAGCCAGAGCTTTTAGTCTTGGGCTTCCGTTTGATGGTGGAGCCTATGTAGTGGCAATCAGTATTGTATTTTTTGCTTTTTCAACGGTTATAGGGTGGTCATACTATGGTGACAGGTGTGTGGATTATCTGTTTGGACAAAAATTTGTAACTCCATATAAAATTGTCTATTGTTTGATTATTCCAGTAGGTGCCACTGTAAAACTATCAACAGTATGGACAATTTCTGATATTTTTAATGCCCTGATGGCATGGCCAAACCTCATTGGTATAATTTTTCTAAGTCCTTTTGTTGTTAAAAAAACAAAAGAATATTTTGCTGATTCTGATCGTGTTTATCCCACATATACAAAGGGTTAAATATTAGCTGCTCAACTTTCTGATTTGAATTTTACCGGTCAAAGTGTCACAGCTATATGGTGATCCGTACAATTTACAGAGTTCCCTGGGAGCAATCCAGGAAGTTGAGTGGTTTAGACTGATTTGCATTGTTCTTGATTTTGCCTCGTTCCCGTGCTGGAGCTTGGGAACGAGAGGAAAAAACCCTGGTCCGGCCGTGCCGGTTTTCTAATCACGTTAAATTTTAATCACTATTTTGCAAAAAAAAGCTTGACTTTATGGTTTTTATTAATTATTTATAAATTTAATTGAGTATTTTGATGATATTTTAAATTTAGAACAAAAAAAATGAAGTTTTTATGAAATTAGACAGTGTTCACATCGCAATTATCAGAGAGTTGAAGCAAGGAAAAAAATCCTTTCAAGCCATAGCTGACAGACTTGATATAACTGAAAACACTGTAAGATCCAGGGTTAATAAACTTACAGAAGAAGGTGTGTTGAATATTTGCGGGCTTGTTGATCCTGCTTCTCTCCCCGGGCATAAAATAATTATTATCGGAATCAAGTTATCGGAAATGAGGCTTGTGGAAAAAGGGGAGGAGATATCAAAATTAAAAGGTGTTGTCTCGGTAAGTGTGGTAACAGGACGATACGATCTTATGGTTCAGGTACTTTTGAATGAGAATTTTGGCCTTCTGGAATTTTATACAGATGAAATATCAAATATTACCGGTATCAATACTGTGGAAACCTTTGTTGTTTATAAATCTTATAATCTAAAGGTACCATATATTTTGTAACAATTGAAAGTTGAAAGTTGAAAATTGAAAGTTGATAATTCATAATTCATAATTTTCAATTTTCAATTGAAAAGAAAAGGAGTTATAATCATGGAAAAAGCAAGTAAAATCACTCCTCTGCACGCCTGGCACATGGAACATGGTGCAAACATGGCAGATTTTGGAGGCTTTGACATGCCTCTGTGGTATGAAACAGGAGTTAAAAAAGAGCATCTCGCTGTGGTTGAATCAGCCGGAATCTTTGATACCAGCCACATGGCATGTGTAACAGCAGCTGGTGACGATGCTCTGGCTCTGCTTCAACACTGCCACACAAGGGATCTTACCACTTTAAAAAATGGTAAATGTGTATATGGAGCCATATTAAATAACAAGGGACATGTGATTGATGATGCCATTGTGTACAGATTTAACAAAACCGATTACATG
>JAYEHB010000658.1:0-3106 GCA_034659375.1 Thermodesulfobacteriota bacterium | reverse complement strand
CCAATAAGATCGGAATGGGCGGTCAGGCGACCATGAAAAGACTTCTTAAAATTAATCCTGACGTTAAGGGGATAATTATCACAGGTTATTCTAATGACCCGGTAGTTGCCGATTTCAGGGCATATGGTTTTTCTGGTGTGATTACAAAATCTGCAACTATGGATGAACTGAGCAAGGTTATAAATGAGGTTCTTTTAGAGTAATTTTAATTTTACTCTGACCCCAATTATCGTAATAACTTGTTAAAGTTCTAAAGCAACCAGGGGACAAACATAAATTCCTTTTTTGATTTCATAGGGTTCGTCAACTGGGGCGACCACCCATGCCGTTTTAGGTTTAATTGTATCAACCAACTCATAAAATCCCCGGGAAGGTTTTGGAGCCTTTGAAAGTTTGCATTCAAAAAGATGCTGTTGACCAGCCCTATCCAACATGAGATCTATTTCAGCGCCATTAGATGTTCTTAAAAAAGAGGGTCTGAAGCGATCATGTTCCGTAATTATATTTTCAATGACAAAGCCCTCCCAAGATGCACCGGCTATTGGATTGGCAAGCAATGAGTCATACTGCTCAACGTCAAGTAAAGCATGAAGGATTCCACTATCACGCAAATAAATTTTTGGAGATTTAATCAATCTCTTTTTTAAATTTGTTTCCGCAGGCGGCAATAAACGAACCATATAAGTTTGTTCTAGAATAGACAGGTATTTTTTTAGAGTCGGAATCGATATATCAGTCGCCGCTGCCAGTTTATGATAGTTTATAGTTTGACCGTTATAATGGGCCAGAAGCAGCCATAATCTCTCTAATACAGGGACTGGGATATTGAATCCCAGATTTGGAATATCACGTTCCATGAATGTTCGTATAAAATCAAGACGCCAGTCAAAACTGTCCATATCATTTCCAGCGAGATTGCTTTCAGGAAAACCACCTCTAAGCCAGGTGTCCGACCAGTTTGTGATGTTGTCGACTTCTTTAACTATAAACGGTGTTAGATCAATATAAGCGATGCGGCCTGCAAGTGATTCTGTTGATTGTCTGATCAAGTCCCGGGAAGCGGATCCCAAAATTAAAAATCTGCCTGGTCTTCTATCTTTATCTATTTCTGAACGGAGAACTGAAAAAAATTCTGGAAGAAGTTGAATCTCATCCAAGCAAATTAGCTTATCTCTATAGCGGTCAAAAAAAAGTTCCGGCTCTGACAGTTTGTTGCGGTCAACTCGGTCCTGTAAGTCAATATAAATGGAAGGAACACCTTTGAGAATCATTTTGGCAGTTGTTGATTTTCCAGACTGTCTGGGACCAAGAATGGCAACTGCCGGAGAACGAGAAAGTGCCTTGTGCAGCTTTTCTTCTTTTGCTCTTTGAACATAACCATGCATATTGAAAAACTCCTTTTCTAATTTACATGGATAATACAAAAACTCATATAAAATGTCAAACAATTTAAATGAAGCGAACAATACCGCTTATTTGTGCGGTTCGCTCAGAAAGGTAAGTATCAAGGCGTTTCCCTGCATAGTTTTCTTTTATTGTTGACTCTACTATCATAGATTAGAAATATAAAACTATATTTTAAAGGAATTAACCACCTGTTTAAGTTTTTCTGCAGAATCAGCCAAAACCAAGGGGTCAAGTCTGCTCTTTACTCTTTCTGTATTTTAAATATGTTTTTATAAAAAATATGGCATCCTTCATAAGTACGTTACACTCTTTGAGGGCATTCCCTATTTAAAGGTGTTTTCCCCAAAAGAAGTGTAAAGTACTTTTATGCTGATATGAAGGATGCCAAAAATATTATCAAAAAAGTAAAACTAAATTCATTTGATTGAGCTTGGTCACATACAGTTGAATATTTTTTTGAGGAAATTATTTGCCTTGCACCACAATATATATTACTGTAATTTTTATTGACCCAAATATTAAAAAGTATTCTGGTAAATTATAGATTTGGAGAATGTGCTGAAGGTAAACATTCATCGGGACATCCTCTGGGTCTGTTCAAATCTTCTCCTGCATCCCCCAGGGCCATCATCACCAACGCCATGATGATTGGTCTTTTTGATGACCATGAGAACTGGGAGCGGGCCATGGATGGTTTTATCTTTCCATCCTATGTTGAAGATATGCAAGAAGAGCCTGGGCAAGGAATGAGCATTCCATTGAGACCTGCAAAGAGTTTAATGAAATGTGCAGAGGCGGGACCCATATTACCATTCCCTATCTAACAGACGAAGATATGATTTCAGATATCGTGGATGACAGGTATAAAAAATAAGATAAATATTCGGCCAGCACCCCATCTTCGCCGATTTTGGCCTGTCACATAACCTGAAGGTCAGAAACCAGCATTAAAAAACACATGGGGTCAGGAGAGATACAATGAAAGGAAATTTAATCATAAAGAATGCATCCCAGGTGGTCACCTGCAGCGGCTTTAAAGCAAAGCAGGGGAACAAAATCTCTGATCTGGGAATTATTAAAAACGGTGCGGTTATCATTGAAAAAGGGATTATCAAGGCCGTTGGCAAATCAGATGACGTACTGAAGGATTTTGATACCAGGGAGTTTGAGGTTGTTAATGCAGAAAATAAGGCTGTGCTGCCAGGCTTTGTGGATTCCCATACCCATTTTGTCTTTGGTGGATACCGGCCGGATGAATTTGCCTGGAGGCTTCGTGGTGACAGTTACATGGATATCATGAACCGTGGAGGTGGGATTGTAAATTCGGTTAAAGCCACCAGGGATGCCTCAAAAGAGGAACTTGTGGCTCTGGGATTAAAGCGGCTGAATTCCATGCTCTCCTTTGGCGTAACCACGGTTGAAGGTAAGAGCGGGTACGGGCTTGACCGTGAAACAGAAATAAAACAGCTGGAGGTGATGAAAGAACTTGACAAAAACCATCCTGTTGACATTGCATCCACCTTTTTGGGTGCCCATGCAACTCCTCCTGACTTCAAGGGCAAAGAGGATGATTTCATCGATCTTGTCATTGATATGCTTCCCGAGGTGGCAGAAAAAAAGCTGGCTGATTTTTGTGATGTTTTTTGCGAACAAAATGTTTTTTCCGTGAAGCAATCCGAAAAATTGCTTTTAAGGGCAA
>JAYEHB010000657.1:0-3116 GCA_034659375.1 Thermodesulfobacteriota bacterium | reverse complement strand
ATAATTTTCAAAAAATATGGGGACAAGATGACACAATATGTCTACAGCTTTGGTAATGGCGAAGCAGATGGTGATGCAACAAAAAAAAATCTTCTGGGTGGTAAAGGTGCAAACCTTGCAGAAATGGCAAAACTTCAACTCCCGGTACCTGCTGGATTTACAATTTCCACAGAATGCTGCAACGATTATTTCAAGGCTGGCTGGCAACTGCCTGAATCTCTCTACCAGGAGATAGAGAGTGCCATGGCAGGTATTGAAAAAACCATGGGTATGAAATTTGGCGATACTGAAAAGCCCCTGCTGATTTCAAGCCGGTCAGGTGCAAGGCAATCCATGCCGGGCATGATGGAGACTGTTCTTAATGTGGGATTGTGCACATCTACAATTCCAGGGCTCATTAAACAGACAGGCAATGAATGGTTTGTTTATGATGCATATCGAAGACTTATAATGATGTATTCCGATGTTGTAATGGAAAAAGCAGAAGGAATTGAACCAAAAGACGGCATGGGTATCAGGCTGCACTTTGAAATGCTCATGAACGACCTTAAAAATGACAGAGGATATGAGACAGATACTGAAATCAGCACCCTGGAGATGAGAGAGCTGTGTGAACATTTTAAAAAACTGGTAAAAGAGAAACTTGGAAATGAGTTCCCTGACAACCCGAAAGAGCAGCTTATGGGCTCCATTGGTGCTGTATTTAAAAGCTGGAATGGAAAACGGGCTGTCTCGTACAGACGAATTGAACATATTCCAGATGCCTGGGGTACTGCAGTCAATGTTCAAAGCATGGTATATGGCAATATGGGAAAATCTTCTGCCACTGGTGTTGCATTTACAAGGAATCCAGCCACAGGTGATAATAAATTTTATGGAGAATGGCTTCCAAATGCCCAGGGAGAAGATGTTGTTGCCGGCACCAGAACACCCAATCCTCTGAATAATGACACAAAATCAGATCACAATGCCCATCTTCCCTCCCTTGAGGATGAAATGCCTGAACTCTACAAAGAGCTGGCAGAAATCAGGAACAGGCTTGAAAACCACTATACAGACATGCAGGATATTGAATTCACAATTCAGCAGGGAAAACTGTACATGCTCCAGTGCAGAGTTGGCAAACGAACCGGAACAGCTGCTCTTAACATGGCCATGGAGATGCTGGACCAGGGTCTTATTGATGAAAAAACCATGGTTACCCGCCTTAATCCAAAACAGCTTGACGAAATGCTCCACCCTGTTGTGGATAGTGATGCTGAAAAAAAAGCAACACAACTTGCCAGAGGACTTCCTGCGGGACCTGGCGGAGCCTTTGGCCAGATAGTATTTACCTCTGAAGATGCTGTACAATGGAAAAAAAAAGGAAAACAGGTTCTTCTTATCAGGGATGAAACAAATCCCGAGGATATTGAAGGCATGCGTGCTGCAGAAGGAATTCTCACAGCCAGGGGAGGCATGACAAGCCATGCTGCACTTGTTGCCAGGGGCTGGGGGAAATGCTGTATTGTTGGAGCTTCTGCCTTAAAAATCAACTATGACAGCAAAGAGGTGACCCTGGGCATAAAAACTTTTAAAAAAGGAGACTTTTTCACATTAAACGGCACAACTGGCATGGTTTATGATGGTAAGCTTAAAATGCAGGATGCCACTGAAAACCCAAGATTTAAGCAATTCATGACAATTGCTGACAAATACCGTACCATGAAGGTAAGAACCAATGCAGACACGCCAAAAGATGCTGCCCAGGCACTTGAATTTGGAGCTGAAGGCATAGGACTTTTCAGAACTGAGCATATGTTTTATGGAACAGATTCCGACAGACCGCTGTTTTTGCTGCGTAAAATGATCCTGAGCAACTCCTTGGAGGAGAGAGAAAGAGCTTTAAATGAACTCTTTCCATTTGTAAAAAAAGAGATTCAGAAAACCATGGAGGTAATGGATGGCCTGCCCGTTACCCTGCGTCTTCTTGATCCTCCCCTGCACGAGTTTGTCCCCCACTCAAGAAAAAACCAGGAAGAGATTGCAAAGGAACTCTGTATTGATCTTGAAGAACTTGTAAAGAGAAGCGAAGATCTTCAGGAGTCAAACCCCATGATAGGCCACAGGGGGGTAAGGCTTGGAATCACATATCCCGAGATCACCAGAATGCAGATAAGAGCAATCTTTGAAGCTTCTGCAGAACTTATCAAACTTGGAAAAAATCCTCTGCCTGAAATCATGGTTCCTGTAACATGCAGTGAAAAAGAACTTATATTCACAAAAGAGATCTCAAAAACGCTATACAGTGAGGTTACAGAAAAGTTTAAGATTGACTCCATTGATCATCAGTTCGGCACAATGATTGAAATCCCCAGGGCTGCACTAATAGCAGATAAGATGGCTGAACATTCTGAATTTTTCTCCTTTGGCACCAATGATTTAACCCAGATGACATTTGGATTCAGCAGGGATGATATTGGTTCTTTTATGAACGACTATATTGACCATGCCATTCTTGATGCTGATCCCTTTGAAACTCTTGATCAGGAGGCTGTGGGAAGTCTCGTTGAAATATCCGTTGAAAGAGGAAGAAAAACAAGACCTGATATTAAACTTGGAATCTGCGGCGAGCATGGAGGAGATCCTGCCTCTATTGAATTTTTCCACAGAACAGGACTGTCATATGTAAGCTGCTCACCATACAGGGTTCCCGTGGCACGCCTTGCAGCGGCCCAGGCTGCAATCAAGGATTTATAAAACTGGAAAAAAAGATTCTCTTGTTTAATGCTGTGTGAGCAGGCCAAAATGGACGAAGATGGAGTGCTGACCGATATTTACAAACAAATTGACATTAATTGGTATCCTATTAAAATTTGTTGAGGGCGGGGTCAGGCTTTCGTTATTTGTGTCGTTATCAAACCTTGAAGATAATTAACCAAAAAAGTCAAAATAATGACAATAACGAAAGCCTGACCCCACCCTCAAGTTGCCGAATATAGAACCAAGCCCAAATTTTGCAGTTGACCCCCTTTTTCTTTTTTTACACCGCTATCCCCAATTCTCTAAGTCTATTAGCCAACTGTTCAGCTCTTTTATGCTCTAAATCTCGTTCCAAGCTCATTTTTTCAGCTCTT